>NZ_JACD01000078.1:0-12258 GCF_000517825.1 Prevotella sp. ICM33 | reverse complement strand
ATTTGAAAAATCATTACATAATTTCAAAGAAAACATCTATAACTAACGGCAAAAAAACACATAAGAAGCAGGTTTGCAATCAACAGAGTATCAATTAGTTACCAAATAACAAAATAAAAGGTGCTTAATTGGACTTCAAAAGGGCGTTAGTAAGACCCTTAAAGGGCATCTTTTGCAACCCAAAAGGGCGTCTTTTAGAAGCCAAAAGAGCATGTATTGGGTTTGAGTTGTACGAAAATAATTTACAAACATAATTTAACAAGGGAATAAGCAGGTTGTAGATGACAAATAGACATCGCACCTTATTGCATTTATCATATAGTTTATCCCCCTTTATAAAACCATCTAATTGGAGGTAAGCTTATCATGTATGTGGATTAATCTCATTCTATTAACAATCTACATATTTAACGGAAAAGCCAAATATTGGGTGGTAATGAACAGCAGATATTAGGTGTTAAATGATGGAGGATGACGATATAGCTATCCTACATTTACTCTCCAAGAACGTCGCAAAATATGCGTTATTTGAGAAATTATTTGGAGTTTCGGCATTATTTAAGTATTTTTGTCGCATAATTTGCGACGATATAAGACGCAAATTGTCGCATAAATGATATAAAAGGATGATGTATATACACGAAAGAGACAATTGGACTGACTTCCGTTGGGACACTTCAAAGGTGGAACTACTCCAAGAAGAGGTATTCCGTAAACAGGGTTTGCTTTACGGGAGATTGGCTTCACTGGGCTTTGACAGCAAGATACATGCTATGGCAGAGAACCTTACTTATGATATAGTGTATTCTTCAGAAGTTGAAGGCATCCGCCTCAATGTGGATCAGGTCCGTTCTTCCATAGCAAGAAAACTTGGGATTGAGAACGTAAAACAGACTGCACCATCTCACTATGTTGACTCTGTTGTCAACGTAATGCTCGAAGCTGTACAGCATTATGATATGATTCTCACAAAAGAAAGATTATATGCTTGGCAAGCTGCATTCTTCCCTTCTGGCTACAGTGAAGGTAGCCAGATAGAGATTGGACAGTATCGAACGAACGAGGAGCATATAGTCAGTGGAATATTTGGACGCGAGAAAATTCACTATATTGCTCCTTCTCCAGACCGTATTGAAGAAGAAATGCAAAAGTTCCTCAGATGGTTTAATAAAGAAGAACCTGTAAGTAGTGTCATACGTTCCGCCATTGCTCATTTCTGGTTTGTAAGCATTCATCCATTTGAGGATGGAAACGGACGATTAGCACGTATTCTTTCAGATATGCTCTTGGCACGTGGCGAGAAAAGTAGGTTCCGTTTCTACAATATTTCATCACAGATAAACAAGGATAAGAAGCACTACTATGACATTCTCGAACGTATGCAGCGTGGAGATGGCGACGTTACGGAGTGGTTAGTGTGGTATATGCAGAAATTGGTGGATGCACTTGACGAAGCTGGTGCCACCGTCACAACAATCTTAAACAAGAGCTTCTTCTGGCAGAAAGCATCAGCTGTGCCTATGACAGAACGACAAACACAAATGCTAAATCTATTTCTTGACGGCTATGAGGCAAAGATAACATCAAAGACATGGGCAACGTTAGCAAAATGTTCGAAGGACACTGCCATTCGTGACATCCAAGATCTGGTTGACAAGAATATCCTTGTAGAAAGTATACCTGGCGCAAAACGACCAAGCTATTCCATCGTTTATGACAAAGAAGATTTAACCCAATTCTTCACGGATGTGAACATAACAGAGGAAAATGGCGTACCATATCTTCATGCTTTATTTAAGACTAAGAAGCCTATACGCGAAAGAGTTACAAAGCTTGACGCTGACCGTTATCAGAAAGGTGATTTGTTATTGAATGATTTACTCAATAAATACTGTTCGTATATGATTGCCGACAATAAAGACTGATGACTCTCTATCTATGCTAATGAAGTATATGAATACAAAGGAATATGATAGTTCCGTGTGCATAAAAAGTAGACATCGTAAAATCGACAGGTTCTACAAGCATTTTATCGACCAAAGAAAGAGAGCCCATTTGCCAGAAATGACAAATGGACTCTCTTTCTTTTAAATGATAAAAAGCTATCTCCTACAAATTCTTTTCATGAAGAAAAATATTTAATTACATGAAGAGAAAGATTTATTTTCACGACAATAAATATTTATTTTCATGAAAATAATTCGCTGTTGGTAGTTTGTTAAATGAAAAAGGACCCATGAGAGTCCTTTTTCAAACATAGAATACGTATTATTTTGCTGGTGTCATTACCACCTCTGCATGGTTACCTGCTGCCAAGATCTGCTTCAAGTGAGCAGCAAGCTTAGCTGGGGTGATTGCCTCAACAGTCTTCTTATAGTTGGTATGGAAGTCTACACCTGACCAGATATAATCATCGAGAATACCCATCCAATAGCCGTTAGTCTTAGCAGAAAGTTCTGCATCCTTAAGCATGAAGTCCTTCACCTTCTGCACCTTATCGGCATCCATCTTCATTGTATTTTCCTTCATACCCTCAGCAAGAAGCTTCAATGCAACATCAGACTTCGCTGGGTCCATTGGACAATAAGCCTGAATAAGTGCTACTGGCTTGTTGCCAAGACGGCGTAACTTACCACCTGCGCTTACAGAGTAAGCTGCACTCGCATCCTCACGAATACTCTTCAAGTAAACCATAGAGAGCACCTGACCCGCAGCACTGGTAAGAATATCATTCTCAAGAGTGTAAGCCATTGGCGCATGCCACATCTCAAAGGCAATCGCCTTTGGTGTTTCAGACTTGCGAGTGAACTTATTTACCGCCTGACCTGCTACATAACTTGGAACTTCCTTCCAGTTTTCAGCCTTGCCCTTAGGCAGACATGCAATGTACTTCTCAATCAATGGGCGGAGTGTAGCCTCATCAAAGTTACCTACGAAGTAGTAAACAAACTGACCAGGATTAGCAAAACGCTCCTTCCAAATCTGCAAGATACGATCGTAACTTACATTCTTCAATGTATTCAATGTCATTGGGGCAAAGCGCGCTTCATGACCATAGATAGTGTTGCTGATCGAATCACCGAACACACTCTCAGGTGAGAGATCCTTGTTCTTGAGCGCTAACTCCATTTGTGCCATCATTGCTTTGTATGAAGCCTCATCCTTTGCAATATTGGTAAAGTTGAGGTAAAGCAACTGCATCATCGTCTCAATGTCCTTTGGAACACATGAACCAGCTAATGACTGATAGTAGCTTGACATGCTGCAGCCCACAGAAGCCTGCTTACCAGAGAGTGCCTTCTGTAATTCCTGACGTGAGAAATTACCCAAACCGCTGTAACCGAGGACAGCATCAAAGAGTTGTAAGTTGCTGAAGTCAGCCTTACCATAGAGACCCTTACCGCCCTTCGCAGAAGCTTGGAACTGAATTTCATTGTCCTTGAAGTCGGTCTTCTTCAGAATAACACGTGCGCCATTGCTCAGTGTCAACTCCTTATAACCAAGTACTTTATTCTCCTTCTCGCTGACAATCTTACCAGCCTTAGGGAGTTTCTTCTCATCGAGTAGAGGCTCCTGCTTTACGTTGTCAACGTATGGTTCAATCTTTTCAGCACGTACAGCATTGATTGTCTGTGCCATCTGAGCCTCTGTTGGGTAAGTAGCACCAGCCTTCTCCTGTGCAAAGATATAAGCTACGAAGTTACTATCCTTATCCGTGATGAGTTCCTGTGCATACTTATTGATAACGTCAACGTTCAATGCAGGCATCTCAACCAACTGCTTCATAATCTGATAATCATCCTCCTTGCTTGGGATTGGTTCGTTAGCAAGATAGTGATCACGAAGTTCATCACCATACTGAGCGTTCTTTACCTTGTTACGATTAACGTAAGCAGACTCCAACTGAGAGAGGTATTCAGCCTTCATACGGTCGTATTCGCCTGCTGTAAAGCCATAAAGACGAACGCGCTGTGCCTCACGATAGATAGCAGCAAGTGCTTGAAGGTCCTTGCCTTCCTTAGCATCAGCAGCCATACTGAAGGCTGCCTTTGGTTTTGAAAGCATGTAATCGCCATCCTCTGAATAAGCACCTGTGAAAGGACAGTCGGCTTTCTGTGCTAATTCAGCGAGTCGCTGATTGAGCATCATTGTGATGATATTCTTTGCGTAAGAGTCTACATAGTAGTACATATCGCCCTTCTGTGCGTCAGGGAAGGCGTCATGCTTCATACTGAAACCAACCTGACTGTAAGGCATCTCCTTATCCTTACCAAACACGTAGATAGCGTCCTTGGTGTCTGGCACAGCCTCTTCTACAACCTGTGCAGCATTTGCAGGAACAGTAGCGTTAGCCCAAAGCTTCTTAATCTCATTCTCAGTGTGGTCTACATCAATATCACCAACAACGATGATACACTGATTATCTGGACGATACCACTTCTTATAATAATCGCGGAGGTCCTGATAAGGGAACTTGTCAACAATGCTCATCAAACCGATTGGCATGCGATGACCATACTTTGAGTTAGGATAGAACTTAGGCAAAACGTCATCATAGATTCGCATCACCGGTGTACGGCGCAACTGCCACTCCTGATGAATAACGCCACGCTCCTTATCAATCTCCTTGTCAGCAAGTGTCAAGCCGTTTGACCAGTCTTTAAGAATCAACAGACAAGAGTCGAGTGCTGTCTGACGAGTTGTTGGCACGTCGCAGATACGATAGACAGTCTGGTCGATACTGGTGTAAGCATTCAAGTTACTACCGAACTCAACACCGAGTGAACGGGTGAATTCGAGGAGCGTAGAATCAGGGAAATGCTCTGAACCATTGAATGCCATGTGCTCAAGGAAGTGAGCCAAACCACGCTGGTTGTCGTTCTCTTGAATAGAACCAACACGCTGTGCAATGTAAAAATTGGCTACACGCTCTGGCCATTCATTGTGAAGGATGTAGTAAGTTAAGCCATTGCTAAGCTTACCTTGTCTTACATTCTTATTCACAGGGATAGGTCCCATCTGCTGTGCAGAGACCATACCAGTGACAAAAAGTAAGACGATTAAGAATAAATGTTTGATTTTCATCTTAAACGTTGTTTGTAATTTTAATATTAGTTTTATGGCGCAAAGATACATAAAAATCTGTTACGTAATCCGATTTTTTTATTTTTTATATCTTAACAAAGTATCAATAAAGATTATTCTGTCAACAAATCCATCTGCTGACGCTCGTTATACTGGATATTACGAGGGTGATGTTCAAGAATTTCCTGTCGTAGTGTAGAGGTGTCGATATGCGTATAAATCTCTGTTGTTCCGATACTTTCGTGTCCCAACATTGCCTGAATAGCACGCAAGTCGGCACCGCCTTCGAGCAAGGAGGTGGCAAAGGAGTGGCGAAGGGTATGTGGAGAAATTGTTTTCTTGATACCAGCTTCAACCGCATATCGCTTAATCATGATAAGAATCATCGTACGCGTAAGGTGCTGTCCACGACGATTAAGAAAGACATAATCCTCCTCTCCGGGTTTGATTTTCATCACATTACGATCGGCAAACCAATAGTTTAGTTCGTCTAAGGCACGTGGTGAGATTGGAACCAAGCGTTCCTTCGAACCTTTACCCATCACTCGGATATACTGTTCTTCGATATATAGGTTGGAAAGTTTTAGGTTGGTGAGCTCCGACACACGCAGTCCACAAGAGAACAAGACTTCGATAATGGCACGATTGCGGTGCCCTTCCCACTTTGACAGGTCTATTGCCTGCTCTAAGAGGTCTACTTCTGCCGTGGAAAGAACCTCTGGTAAGTGGTCAGGTTGCTTTGGCGACTCTAACAACTCAGTCGGGTCTACTTCCAAATAACCATCAATAACGAGGAAACGATAGAACTGGCGCACCCCACTGAGAATGCGTGCCAAAGAGCGAGGACCAATGCCAAGGTCGGAGATAAAGGCTGCAAAGTGTTCTAAATCTTCTAACTTCACATCCAACACATCAACCTGTTCCACAGCAAGATAGCGAAAGAGCTTATCTACATCACGCATATAAGCATCCAACGTATTCACCGAGTAGCCTTTTTCTAATTTCAGATAACGACGGTAACGGCTGACAATATCCTTTGAATTCTTGTCTGTTTCCATTTAATTTCTTATTTTTGCATACTGCAATTTATATGCAAAGATACATCAAAAAACGATATTTGAGAAGAAAGAGATATGAAAGTAATCATTATTAATGGTCCCAACTTGAACCTGTTAGGGATGCGTGAACCTGAAATATACGGTAGTATGTCTATGGAAACCTTCCTTTCACAACTGCGTGAAAGCTATCCTAACTGTACCATTGACTATTACCAAAGTAATATCGAGGGCGAACTCATCAACAAGCTACAGGAGACAGGCTTCTCATATGATGGCATTATCCTCAATGCTGGGGCTTATACGCATACAAGTATTGCGCTTTTAGATTGCATCCGCTCTCTACAAACGCCAGTGATTGAGGTGCATATCAGTAATGTTAACGACCGTGAGGACTTCCGTCGACACTCAATGATTGCCCCTGCCTGCATGGGTACGATCCAAGGCTTTGGTCTTAACAGCTACAGATTGGCTATAGAGGCTTTGTCACTCCTATAACCTTTCAACACTCATCATCACTATCATCACCCATGCCAACAACCAATACCTATACTTCCCTCACCGATGAGGCGGGCTGCGATGCCTATCTTGCCTCGCATATCGACCCAGAAGGCGATTATCTTTACCGTCTTTATCGTGCCACAAATATCCATACAATTCATGGACGTATGGCAAGCGGACACCTACAAGGTCGTCTCTTAAAGATGCTTGTACAGATGATACGTCCTAAGAATATTCTTGAAGTGGGTACTTTCAGTGGCTATTCGGCTATCTGTATGGCTGAAGGATTAGAGGAAGGGGGCAAGCTCTATACCTTTGAAATCAATGACGAGATGGAAGATTTCACCCGTCCATGGATTGAAGGATCGCCTGTTGCCGACAAGATTGACTTCCGTATCGGTGACGCTGCAGAAGAGGCTCCACAGTTGGGGATTCTATTTGATATGGCTTTCGTCGATGGTGACAAGCGCAATTATACAGAAGTATATGAGAAGTTGTTGCCCATCATCCGACCTGGTGGCTATATCCTCGCTGACAACACACTGTGGGACTGGCACGTCATTGATCCTGCCTATGACCACGACCAACAAACGATTGGCATCCGCCGTTTCAATGACTTTATTGCTAAAGACGACCGAATCGAAAAGGTTATTCTCCCACTACGCGATGGGTTAACGCTGATTAGGAAAAAATAAAAGCTACACATAGCTGGCCCCTCCCCCTGCCCCTCCCCCATAGGGAGGGGAGTAATTACCGCAAAGGGATAACTTTAACGATTGTATAACCCATTCGTTGCATTTGCTCTCATAACCGACAGCAATTTGTTTAGCCCTCAACACCACTGGTGCTTACCATCCGCACCACACGTGCGGGGCGTTCGCACAACATGTGCGGAGCCTCAATACCAAACATACAAAGCCCAACTTCCATCCCCAAACATCCGCATTTCATCACCAGCCAACATCTAACAACTATCACCAACCATAACATTTCATCACCAACCAACACCCAACAACTATCACCCATTATCCAACACCCAGCATAAAAGTTTGTGGGTTTTTCAAACTTTCAGTACCTTTGCAGGATAAAACAATAAATAGATAAGACAATGCAAGAGACAAGACAAAACCGCATATCACGTCTCCTTCAGAAGGAGTTAGCAAGTATTTTCCAGACACAGACACGTATGATGCATGGTGTTTTGGTTAGTGTAACACGTGTAAAGGTGAGTCCAGACCTCAGTATCTGTACCGCCTACCTCAGTATTTTCCCATCTGAAAAGGGAGACGAAATACTGAAAAACATCAATGCTAATGAGAAGACTATCCGCTATGACTTAGGTCAGCGTGTGCATAATCAGCTGCGTATCATCCCAGAGCTACGCTTCTTCATTGACGACTCCCTCGATTACTTGGAGCGCATTGATGAGTTACTAAAGAAGTAGGAGGTGGGGGTTGAATGTTGGGTGTTGAATGTTGGGTGTTAATGATTTCTACAAAGTGTATTAACGTCCTACACGCCATCAACACCCAACACCCTATCCCTCATCACCCAACATTCATCACCCAACACCCTTTCTCCCCAACACCCAACACCCAACACCCATCATGAACTTCCCTTTTTACATTGCCCGCCGTTACCTCTTCTCAAAGAAGAGTACACATGCTATTAACGTTATCAGCCTCATCTCCGTACTTGGAGTGTCTGTGGCAACAATGGCATTGGTCGTTGTATTGAGCGGATTTAATGGATTCTCAGACCTTGTAGCATCCTTCTTCACCAACTTCGATCCACAAATTAAGATTGAAGCAGCAAAGGGTAAGGCTATGTCGGCTAACGACCCTTTACTTTTAAAGGTTAAAAAACTGCCTTCAGTAGAGGTGGCTACAGAATGCGTAGAGGACCAAGCATTGGCAGTCTATCATGACAAACAAGCTATGGTCAATGTGAAGGGTGTGGAGGATAACTTCGACTCGCTGACACATATCAGTAATATCCTATATGGTGAGGGTGACTTTAGACTTCATACAGCCAATCTGCAATATGGGGTTCTCGGTATTAGATTGGCACAAGACCTCGGTACTGGGGTTGCATGGCCAGACTACTTACACATCTATGCGCCCCAGCGTGAAGGACAGTATGATGCTTCTGATCCAACAAATGCCTTTGTAAAAGACTCATTGATATCTCCGGGAGTACTCTTCCAAGTAAAGCAGATGAAGTATGACAAGGGATATATTATCACCTCCCTTGAGTTCGCACGCCGTATCTTCAACCGACAGGGAGAAATGACTTCTCTTGAGTTACGCATGAAACCGGGTATCGACATTGACAAGGCAAAGGACGAAATACAAACCCTTCTCGGTGAGAAATATAAGGTATTAGATCGCTATGAGCAGCAAGCTGACACGTTTAATATCATGCGTATAGAGAAGCTCTTTGCCTATATCTTCCTCACGTTTATCCTTATGGTGGCGTGCTTTAACATCATTGGTTCGCTCTCTATGCTCATCATTGACAAGAAGAATGACGTCATCACTCTGCGTAATCTCGGTGCAACAGATAGTCAGATACGTCGTATCTTCCTCTTTGAAGGTAGAATGATTTCCGCTGCTGGTGCTGTTATCGGTATTGCACTTGGCTTATTACTTTGCTGGTTACAGCAGACATACGGTCTTGTACAGCTCGGTGATCAAGCAGGAAACTTTGTTGTCAATGCCTATCCTATTAGCGTTCATCCCGAAGATATCATCACAATCTTCCTCACAGTTATCCTTGTTGGCTGGCTTTCTGTGTGGTATCCCGTACGTTATATGAGTCGTAAACTGACGAGGGATTAAACCATCCCTCGCCTATCGACTAACAACTATAAACCTAAACAACATGACTGAAAACCTAAACGACAAAATTATCATCTATCAAAGTGAAGATGGTAAGACCCAACTTGATGTGAAGTTGGAACACGAAACAGTATGGCTAACACAGAAACAAATAGCTGAACTATTTGGTACAAAAAGACCAGCCATAACAAAGCACCTAAAGAATATTTATGCTTCAGAGGAATTAACCGAAGAAAGCACATGTTCCATTTTGGAACACATGGGTAATGATGGTAGACAAAGCTACAATACGAAATATTATAACTTAGATGCTATCCTTTCTGTAGGCTACCGTGTGAATAGTAAGAATGCTACTCGTTTCCGCCAATGGGCAAACTCTGTTCTTAAGCAATATCTTGTCAAAGGCTATGCTATCAATGAGAACATTCGCAAACATCAGATTGCAGAACTGCGCCAACTCATACAAGTATTAGGCAGAGCCATCCAGCAACAACCTGCAAAGACAACGGACGAAAGCAATGTGCTCTTTGATGTTGTGGTAGACTACACCTACGCACTCGACACACTTGATAACTATGATTACCAGCGATTACATATCGCCAAGACTACCAAAGAAGAACCTTTCCATGCCACATACGAGAATGCTATGCACGAGATAGATATGCTTCGACAGAAGTTTGGTGGTTCTGTACTCTTTGGTAATGAAAAGGATGAGTCCTTCAAAAGTTCTATCGGACAAATCTATCAAACCTTTGATGGCACAGAACTTTATCCGAGTGTGGAGGAGAAAGCAGCTATGCTTCTCTATCTTGTCACCAAGAACCACTCGTTCAGCGATGGCAACAAGCGCATTGCAGCCACCCTCTTCCTATGGTTTATGAACAACAATGCTATCCTCTATCGTCCCGATGGCACCAAAAGAATTGCTGACAACACCCTCGTTGCCCTCACCCTAATGATTGCTGAGAGCAAAACAGAGGAAAAGGATATAATGGTAAAGGTAGTGGTGAACCTTATCAACCAAGCCAATTAACCCACATTCCAATAACAACTTATGAGACTTTTTGCATACGGAGAGGAATGTATCAAAAAATAATTCTTAACTTTGTCGTAAATATAAGAAGCAAAGTATGTCAAGAGAGGAAACAAATCAAATACGCTACATCATTGCTTTAATAGCAGAGTTTGCCAAGAAATTTAATCTTGGTCAGCGACAGGCATACAATTACCTTAAGCGTTTTAAGGGAATAGACTACTTGATGTCCTTTTACGATGTCCTACACACACAATCCTTCGAAGATGCTATTCATGACATAACTATCATCTGTGAGAGGAATGGTGGTACACTAAAATATCAAATCCAAACTAATAAAACCATAGAACTGACCAACGAACAGATTGATATGATGAAAGAGGATATATGTGCAGAACTTATAGCCTTATTGATGAAAGACAGACATTATACTATGTCCGAAGCTATTGATATGCTCTATAACTCTGACACTTACAACCGTATTCAGGACCAGTCTACAGGATTATATTATCAAAGTCCTGGCTATTCATACGCTTTTCTACAACAGGAATTTTTGACGGGTGATTATCGAAGGTGATAAATTTAGTACTCAAAAGAATTAGTTTGTTATATAAAAAGAATGGGCATAAGTAACAAAAAAAAGGATGAAAAAATGGATATAATTAAAATTACATCACCACAAGCAGTAGGAAGTGTGAAGTTGAAAGTAACAGGCAGACCTAAACTAATTTTGGTCAATGGGCATTGGAATAGATTGTTGAACCTTGTTAACATGTCACCAGGAAAGAATCAGCGTGAATATTGGGATTATTTCCTTAGCTACATGGGTGCATTTGATGCCTTTATTGAAACAGCTCAAGCATATTTTGGAGATAAAAACTACCAAGGTAAGCCTTTCTATGCTGATGGAAGCTCTCTTTTGGGTGGTGATCAGAGCGGAAATGACAGGAAAATAAAAGGATATCAATATGCAATGCAAAATATTGCAGAAATAACAAAAGGAGTGGGAAACGAAAAGATTTATTTTATTTCTCATAGTGAGGGGGCTGCATATGCTGCAGGCATGGCAAAGGCACTTATAGAGAAAGGTTACAAAGTTGGTGAGTCTGTCATGTTATCTGCAGATGAAGGTGACGAGTTTACTGTTGAAGGAAACTATCCCTGCTATCAGATAACTGCAGGATATATTGAAGAAGAAGAATATCTACTTTCCTATATAAGCCCAATTCACCCATCTACAATCAAAAAACCTAAACGAAAGTTTCACATAGATCCCATTGTAGGCGATCACAGAATACAGGGGGTAAACAGATATGGATTGTATATTAGCTTTAACACAAAGTTTGAAACAGTACATGGATCTACTATCAATGTTCAAATATTTAATATCCTTAAGAGGCTTAAACGATTAAAAGTAATCCCTCGAAAACTAAAAGGGAAAACAGAATACATAATCGCTGGTGGAAATATTATCTGGCATAAGATAGACAATACTGTTGTAGTTAATAAAAACATAGACATATATTAAAAATGGAAAAGGAAAGAAAAACAAAAAAAAGGAAGAGAATTATCCTTCAGATTGTAATGTGGACCTGTATTCTCATCTCTGTGGGCACTTGCACACGTTATATTCTGTGGGTTTTGCCGCGTAGACCTAAACCTAATAACCAGCCAAAGTATTCATCAAAAGAAGAATCTTATTTCAAGGAGTTGGAGAAAAGGAATAATTGGAAGAATCCAGATA
>NZ_JACD01000077.1:0-12300 GCF_000517825.1 Prevotella sp. ICM33 | reverse complement strand
AAGACAATTCCGCAAGGATTTATATGTTATTTGAGTTTTACCGGACAGCAATAATCAAAATTGAGACACCCTCAAGGGAAGGGACTACTACTCTTTCTCTAGATTCGATATGTACACAAACTACCTCAACTCATGCACAAAATATGGTGCACCAGAGGTTTTTACCTTGAGAATCTCGTAGGTGGCAGTGGCTGGATGATAGACGGAATAGCCCATGCCTTGGTCGGTGGACATACCGAAGATGATGTCATTACCCGACTTACAGAGGGTTGCAGCCCACCCAGTTGTGGCAGAGAGGCCTAACTTTGTACAGCTCTTATTGTAGAGATTAATCTCGAAAGGTTGGAAGCATTTATCGTGAACATAGTCTGGTGGATTGCTTGCAGCACCTGGAATGTTCAGGTAAGCATACACCTTTCCGTTGCCGCCATACACCTTCATGTAAGCATACGAGGTTTTATTGCCTTTGACTCCTACTAAGTCAACATCCGCAAGGGTGAAACAGTAGGATTTATCAAAGTCTGTTTCTCCTTTCTTAATACGCAGAAATCCCTCCTTGACACCAGGCTGATAGCCAAACATCGCTACACAATAAAAATAGATATCACCCTTCTCATCGATGAAAGGGTCGCCAGCAGGCGACTCACCAGAGGCCATAGAGGCACGGTCATCACTGACGACTTTGATTGGCTTATCGGTCTTTGTGTCAATCAAAGCCACGTAAGCCCCTGCTTCACAGACGTATGTAGACTTCATCTGACTAAGTGCCACATAGAGTATTCCATCTCTTATGACAGATGCGGCAGGCTCAGGATTATTGTCACCAGCAGCTTTCCCCAAGGAGTACTCCGCCAAATCAATCTCTCCAACCTTCTCCATTGTGGTAGGATTGATGATGATTACCTTTCCTAAACCAGAACAAGAGACGTATGCCTTATGGTCGGAAGCAAAGGTGATGTACATTGCTGCAGCCCCACTTGGGAGTAGGATAGTATTCCCCTCCTGCACTAACTTTCCCTCTTTCTGGGCATATTTATAGATGTGTTCGGTGTCGGTTATATACACTTTCCCCTTATATACGAAGGAAAAAGCACCCTTCGGCATCACCAGCGCATTATCGGTATTGAGCGAGCCAACGTTCATGTCTTTGAAAACACTTACGTATGTATTGTCTCCGATGTTAACACTATGGACGAAGCCCATCTCCGTCTTGGCCGGTGCAGGCGGTGTGTCAGGTGAGTCTTTGTCGCAAGATAGTAGTCCGACGGTCGTTAGCAGCATGATAGCTGCGGTTAAGAAATAATGTTTCATTGTGTTTTGATTAAAGAAGTTAATAATTATAAGCTCATTGCCCCACCTGCCAGTTTGTCTCTGAACAGGTTGAAGCGTAGTTTTGCCTTTAAGGTTCTTCCGGGTAGAGGCATCTTAAATTCCATGTAGTTCTCCTTGTTGAAGACGTTTTCTAACTCAAGGCTCAGTGACATATTATTATGCCATAAAGACTGTTGGAGGCCTATCGTGAAGACATCATTAGACGGTATGCGCCATTTCCTACGCTCCTCTGCGAGCGAACTCATCTGCCACCCCCAGTCAAACTCGCCCACATGCGACACATCAATATATACTCTCGACAGCTCACGGCGGCCTATCAAGCCCTCTGCATGGTACTCCATGCCATAGTTATAGTAAAAGGCAGGGATGTTAGGGACGTGCTTATTATAGGTAGGGTTGCTCGTTCCTTGTTCGTCATTAAACCATCTTTGCCTGTCTCGGATGTCCTGTAAAGTCAGATTAAAGTAGAGATAGACATTGCGTGTGACGTCCACCTTCACGTCAGTGTCCATTCCAATGGTCCTTGTTTTCCCTAAGTTCGTATAGATAGAACGTGTGTCAGTAGGGAAGAGTCTTATCATGTTCTTCATCATCATATAGTAGAAATTCGTCTCCCACTGCACCCTCACGAGTCCGCACAGTCCTCTTCTATCGACGATAAAACCAAGGTTCAGATTATTCCCCACCTCTGGCTGCAGGTTCACCGACGGTTTGATGCTCACCCCATTACCGAAGAGTTCGCCCGTATCGGGTATCCTCACGTTATGCGAGAACGACAGCTTTGCCCGCACATCCTTCCATAGTTCATAGCTGAAACCCTCACTGAAGCCATAATACGACCGTTCCACACGGGTCTGCTTTGGTGCTAACTCGTCTGTTACCTGCCCTTTCGCCAGCGCGTCACTGGTTCTGTAAATCCTCGAGTTAAGGTAGTAGATGCTGAGTGTCAATGCGTTTTGAAACCGATGATTAGCCGAGACAAACAGATGACTGAGCCCAATGTTGTTTGCAGTCATCCTACTTGGATAGGCACTGGGGTCAAAGCCAAGATAGCCTTTCATGCGTTCGTCCTTAGGAGTATAAGCCGAGTAGGCGTATTGGTCATTGAGATTAAGAGTGTGCCGACCCCGTGTATATTTCAAGTTAAACTTACTCCTCACCTCAAACTGCCGATCATGCGACTCGTTAAAAAGATTGTCGTCCGTCTCTCCTACGGCTTGTGTGACTGTTCCGTCCCACTGCCTCCTCGTAGTGGCGGTGTCTGTCATATTCGAGCGGATGATAGGTGTGACGATAGTGTACTTCATATCCAGTCCTTTAACGAGGAAGTCTTGTTTCTCCAACACGAGGTTTGGCATGATATTTATCCCTTTTGTATAGGCATGACGAGCGTCGAAATTAAGCGACTGTATCCCCTTCTTGTTCTGATAAAAGGCACATTCTAAGTCGAACTTATCAAAGTAAAGTTTCCTAAACCCTAACCCAACATGATAAAAATTGGCTTCGTAATAGTCGTTCCTACGTCTCACCTTTCTATATGCCGACGCAGGCAGATTGGTCTCGAACACTGGCCACGACATCATATAGTCGTTTTTCGACTTATTCTTAAAAAATGCCACGTTAAATAATATCCCCGGTCGGCTAAAGAGCTTTTGTCCACTTACGAGTGTCTTCACCGTCCCAAAGGATGCCAACTCTTGTGTGAAGCCCACCAAGTCGCACTCATCTTCTCGCGTGACGATGTTGATGGCACCGCCTAAACCGTCTCCCCCATACTCCGCAGGAACAATTCCTTTATACACCTCGATATACTTGATGACGTCTATCGGAATGTCGTTAATATCGAACGAACCGTCGGGACTGTTCAGTGGGAACCCATCGATATATACCGCCACACGCTTCCCTTCTAAGCCATGAACCGAGATGCGCGATGCACTACCCAGTCCACCTGCCTTCCGAACCTTAATTCCTGATGTCCTCGTCAGTATCTCCTCAATGCTACTCGACCGTCCTCTCAGTTTCGCACCATCCACAACTGTCACAGCCATAGGGCTTTGTCGTATCTGGTTTATCTCTGCACTCTGTGCCGAACTCCGCACGACAACCTCACGCAACGAGGTCGATGAGGGTTCAAGATAGTAGTCTCTTGTCACATCACCACCCGCCGCAACGACCTCCCTCAGCCGTTTGTAGCCTACTGCCGACACCTCTATCGTGTAAGCACCCGATGCACTAATCGTCAGTTCATAACCGCCTGTCCTGTCAGAAAGCACCTTCTGCTTCGTTCCCTTGACTGCTATGCATGCTCCACAGATAGGAGTCGACGTCTCTTTCTCCGTGATCTTACCCCTTAGCAGCCGTTGGGCCGCCACGAGCAGAGGACACAGACACACGATTATGATAAGGATTAATCTCTTCATACCTACTTATTGTTTTATGAGTTCCTGCCACCCAGCCGTGTTGTAGCGTATATATTCGGTCAGAGCCTGCCTCACCTCCTCCTGCTGAAGGTCGGGTCTTGACACAATCTCACCGATGATTGTCAGCCATGTAGAGGCGCTGATACGAAAGAAGAGGGGCGACACACTCGTCTCCACCTGCTCCATGTAAGTCCTACTTATCGCTACTTGTTCGTCGATAAAGGTCTCACGGAAATTCTCTAAGGAGGTGCCCTGCGACTCAAAGAGCAGTAGCCTCAACTCCTCCTTATATAAGAAGATAATGCGAAGCATACTCGATAGGAATTCCTTCTGCCGTTGTCGAGAGAAGTCAAGACGCTTTTCCTCGTGCTCACCCTTGCTGTGCTCCGCCATACACTCGCCTATCACAGAGAGTAGCGGATGCAGGACAGCACAGAAGATATCGTCCTTTGTCTTAAAATAGTTGTATATATTCCCCAGCACAACACCAGACTTAGCCGAGATTGTACGCATCGATGTCTTCCTATAACCACACTTAATAAATTCACTGCGGGCAGCCATAACAATCCTACTCCGCACATCTTCTTTTAATGTTTTCATTATTATCTTATTAACGGACAATGTCTTGTTTTGTTCATAAAAAAAGCGTATTGCATTCAACCTGCAATACGCTTTCTTCCACTTGACGTTCTATGGCATACTAATCGTTTCTCCATTCTGTCGATTTTTACTGCAAAGATAGGCGAAGATTTCCGTCTTGTCAATACTTACTAATAGGTATTTTAACCCAAATCAATTATTAGAGCCTAAACATATTTTGTTTTATCATCGAGCAGATTATTTGTCTTTTAGGCGCAGACGTAGCGGACTACGTCAAGTTACAAAGACAGACAAGATGCCGATAAGAAAATAAAAGCTGTTAGGAAACAAAATCATATCACTGTAAATCTGTGCCCTCTGTGAGAAAATTCATCCGCACAACGTTATGAAATATTGTTACAAAATAGCAAGAAAAAAGATGGAATAAAAAACTAAAAACGAGTATTTTAAACATCGTTATAACCCTCTCGTGTTCAGATAGTTGCAAAAGAGGTTTACAAAAGGTGCTTAGTAAGGGTTCAAAAGGGCGTTAGTAAGGGGCTTAAAGGGCATCTTTTGCAAGCCAATTGGGCGTCTTTTCAAAGGCAAAAGATGATGTTTTTAAATCGAGGAGATGAAAGGTTTTTACAATAATACAGAAATACAGAAGACAGAAAGCGCGTAAATACTTTCTGTCTCCCATATTATTTCCTCCTCTATCGCATCAAGAGCGGTAGGGATAAGCCATTAACTTTCTCGTTTAGAACCAGAAACCAGCATCGCTGTGCTTGCTATCTCCGTGGAAATTCCACCAGAAATCGAGGACAGCAGTCTTGATATCGGTTATTCCAAAGGCATCCATCAGCGAACGAATTGACACCAAGTTGCTCTCTGAATAATCCTTTGCATTGTCGCTTAACTTATCGTAATCAGTGTCATAAACCTTTTCATCCAGTTCGCGCTCATCGCTGTCCATATAGATGTTCATCGGTACGACGATGGTTGGCAGCCATGCTTCCTCCTTCAACTGACGAGCGGTTGGTGCGTAGAAAGGACTTGCTTCGCCATTTGTCAACTTAGAGTTACGAGCGCGCATCAGGCGAATTTCGAGGTTAAACTGCTTATGCGTACGCAAGAACTTAAAGTAGCCTTTGTGTCCGATAGGGTTCGACTGACCAGTGAATTTAGCACCATCAAACTTGTTAGTCTTATTCCATGGGTCCGTATCACAGTAGACATAATCGAAGAATTCAGTAGAGTTAACATCGGTTGCCTCCTTCTTTCCGCCATAAGAAGGGCGAATATCATCTACCATAAAGAAGTGCTGATAGTGGCTGTCTTCACCATTATTGACAATTTGAGAGGTAATTTCGTTACCTGCCTTGTCGTAGTAGTGAATGACAAAAGCTGACACATAATGGTCCTGACTGCTACCCATAAGATTCACACTCTTACCATTCTGTGGGTCAGCCACCCATTTTCCATTCTCCAAAGTATAGGTAAGTTTATAGTTACGACCGATATACTTCAATTCTTTTGGTGTTGGGTTCTGATGAAAAGCATGTGGACCATGGAGGTGACCATTATAGATTTCGATCACCGCCTTTGCAGGATTGATAAGCGAAGGGTCGAGTTCACTCTGCTCAGTAGACTGTCCATCAATCACGATAGGCAGTTTAACGTTGATATCCCAAAGTCCAGTGCTAAGCAACTTTCCAGCTGGATTGTAGAAAGGAGAGGCCTTTCCGTCGTCACCAAACTTACTTCCTGCAGCGTGGAGCAGGTCGACAGAGAGTGTAAACTCACGTCCAGGCTTCACGAACTTGATAAGACCTTGGAAGCCCATAGGGTTCGTGTCGCCAATGAAAGTGCCGTTCAACTCGTCGATATAGCGGTAGTCGTAAGGCAGTTCTGCTTTGTTTGTGACACGAACAGAACTCGTCTGTCCCTCATACATCACCTGCTTGAACATTGAGAAGAAGTGCTGATGAATCTTGTCCTGACCAAGGTTATAGAACTGACTGTTCATCATTTCGCCCTTTGCATTATAATACTCCATCTTCAAAAGATAGACAACAGAAGGGTTGTCCACGCTATTCTTTACGCTGAACGACTTTGTTGCACTCGTCACATGCCAGCCTTGACCAGCCGTTGTCTCCCACTCTATCACTTGAGCAGGTACTGAAGCGGCTTTGAAGTTAGCCATCTTTGGCGTATTGTCGAAGGCAGAAGCATTGTTGAGTGTTCCTTCCTGCAGTGTAAAGACAGCACGAACAGGGTCTTCATGTAGTTTGTTTTCCTTTTCATTCTCAGGCTGTTCTGGGTTACAACCCACGAACAGCATGGTCACTACTGCACTGAAAGCAAGCGCAAGACCATTTATAAATCTTTTTGTTTTCATCGTTTTTATCTTTTAAATTAGAAGTTCCATGTAATCATACAGCGCACATCACGCCCCATATCATGGGCATAGTAGCGGCTGCGGTTAGTGTATTCCTTGTACTCACGATTAAGGATATTGTCGCCCATCAGTCCTATACGAAGTGACTGTCCCTCACGCATAGGCACCGAGAAGCTAACATCAAAGCCCATGAGATGATAGGCTTCAGGACTGTTGGCGATGAGGTCTGTGGCAGGATTGAAGCGTGTTTGCTTAGCCACAAAGCGATGAGTGAGTCCTAACTTAGGTGAGAATGCCTTGAAGAAAGGCAGCGACCACGTCAGTGAATGGGTCAGACGGAAGCTCGGAATATAAGGAAGATAGGCGTGAGAAGGCATCTCACGTGCCCAAATCATTGCCGTAACAAGATGATAGTCAAGCGATGATACGGGGCGAACGTGGGCATCTAAGTCGACACCTTGGAAGAAAGCACGTGTCTGTCTGTACTGGAATACAGGATAAGCACCCGATACGACTGTGATATTCCGCCCCGTTGGTTGGTCGAAGATGTAGTTATTAATCCACTGAAGATAGCCATCGAGCTGAACATCAAAGTACTTACTTGCATATTTCAATGAGGTAATCCACTTGTAACTCTGCTCTGAAAGAAGGGTTGAATCGCCCTTCACAAAGATACCAGAACTAA
Organism: Prevotella sp. ICM33; assembly: GCF_000517825.1. Classification (NCBI taxonomy): domain Bacteria; kingdom Pseudomonadati; phylum Bacteroidota; class Bacteroidia; order Bacteroidales; family Prevotellaceae; genus Prevotella; species Prevotella sp. ICM33. Next base: position 4,883 of record NZ_JACD01000077.1, on the reverse strand, counting down.
GTTCATTGCCATTACTATACAGCTCATAAACATGTGGGGCACGCCAAGCTACACCGAAATGGGAGGTCAGTTTCAGTTGTTTATTGATGTGATAATGACCACCAAGACTATAAGTAAAGTTCGCAAAGTCACGCTTTCCACCATATCTTCGTCCTGTCCAATCATAGCCGTCAGCCTTCGTTTGCTGTCCATCAAAGCGCACTCCAGCCTCCATTCCCCATCGATCAGCAGTGTATTTCTGCAGCGCATAGAGTCCGAAAGCTACCTCCGTGTAATTCGGAATGATAGGAACAACACCCGTTCCACGCTCGTTCGTGTTATCAGTTATCAGCAGTTGCGCTCCCGCTTCACTCTTCCAATGTTGATAACCCTTGTTCCATACAAGTGAGTTCTGCAACGAATTCAAGTGCAAACTGACGGTAGGAATGTCCGAATGGTTCAGACGTCGGATGCGGTTTTCGCGTCGATTGTCCTGCTGGAAGGTTGATTGAAAAGCGAAATGTCCTATCTTTTCGTGATCAAAAAACGCCTTGAAATAGACATTATGATGAGTTATCTGCTGAAAAGGATAGTCTATATGCCGACTGAAAGGTGTGAAGTCGACAGGCTGACCGAGGCGGATACGCTCTTGTAACAGCTGTTCGTTACCCATCTGTGCACTCTGCATAACACCTAATTTCTGTGCAAACAGACTATAACCTGTCTCTAATCGCCACGCTCCATGCCTATAACCTAAGGCGAGGGATAGGTCGTTTTCACGCATTCCGGTATTGTTTAGCAGGTAATGAGCCGTACTTCTGTCGCCTCCATTCTCGGTATTCAGATGTAAACGCCATGCCCAGTTGCCATGCCACTTAAAGCTATTTTCAACATAACCTGAGGCTCCAAAGCGTCTGCCATTGGTGCCATAAAGTCCCGCTACCATACCATGAAGACCACTGACGTCATAAGGTAAGGGGGAAGGTTGCATAAGAACAATACCACCAAGAGCCTCAGAACCATATCTTACAGCATCTGCTCCTTTCACCACTTCGATGTTACTATAACTGTTTTTATCTACCTCTGGGGCATGATCTGCACCCCATTGCTGACCCGTCAGACGTGCACCATTGCTCACCAAGAGTATGCGATTGCCATACATTCCGTGTATCACAGGCTTTGAAACGATTGTTCCTGTCTGGATAGAACTTATACCACTGACTCCCTCAAGCAGCGAACCCAAGGAGCGTCCCATAGCATTTGTAATGGCTGTTTGATTGATTTGACTGCCTATTTGATTTACACTCATCATCTGGCGACGAGTAGAAACCACAACTTCACTTAGGCAAATGGAATCATGAGTAGGCTTAGTGCTTTTCTCATTCTGTGCAGCTAATGGCATACACCAACACAGCAATGCGAATAAAACACCAGCCCACTGATGCCTGTCTAATTTTAATTTAAGCATCATAGACTAAATATTAAATGTCAATAGACGGCTCTTTCGCCTCAGCAAATGGGCAAAGAACCTACGAAAAGTTTGTCTTACGAACATGTATGCACACCTTAGTGCGCACCTATCCCATAATAAATAAGGTGATGATTAGCCCACTGTCGGAGGCGAATGGCTATTGATTGAGACAACAGCCTGATAGACAGTTTGTTCTGTAAATATACGTTTTGGGACCCAACTTATCGCTACAACAGGCTGGAAAACTGTTGCTTTAGCTTCGACAGACTCGTGCATTGTGAAGTCACAAGTGCTACAAACCTGCTTCAACGAAGCATTATGGCTTACAGAAGCCTTGTCTGAACCGTGATAAGAAGTGTTATGATAGTGGAAATCTTTGAGCAAAAGCATAGAAGTGAACACAAAAAGAAGTGTCCACGCATAGATAAGTTTTATCGTTGTCTTTTGCGTCATCTATTTCCAATTATGCGGCATGTAAGTGAGTTGTTACTCATGCCTTAAATGAATTTTGGGGGTAAAATTACGAAAAAAACAGCAGGTATTTCTCCACAACCTATTTATTTTTTGCGATTTTAAACATAGTTAACACAAAAACTACTTAGTAGTTATTCTGCAATCACTTTATAAACAAGAGGGGTTCGTTTGTTAAATTCATAGAGTAGAGATAGGGTAAAGATTTATACGCTTGTAGGGTATTAGTATCTCAAATGACTTGGTCTTACAAAGGAGGATAAACTACAAGATAAAATGCAAATAGATATTCAACCTATCCGTCTTCTGCAAACAACTGATTCTCACACATCGTTATTTGTAAAATATTTTCATACAACTCAAAACCAATACATGCTCTTTTGGCTTCTAAAAGATGCCTAATTGACTTGCAAAAGATGCCCTTTTGAGGTCTAACTAACGCCCTTTTGAAGTCCAATTAGGCACCTTTTCTGATGCTACTTTATAACTAACTGATTTTCTGTTGGTTACAAATACGCTTTTTATATGTGTTTTTATCCTTATTTATAGGGGTTTTACTTGAATTTATGTCATGATTTTTCAAAGTGTTATCCACATCTTCGAAGGAGTATGATAAAAGGGTCTTCTATATCGGAGGATGAGAAAAGAAAAGATAGTGAGAACCATAAAAAACATAACAAATACTTGCTTATTAATGTAGAAAAGCGTAAATTTGTCCCATAACTAACTTTAACAATATGCAAAAACCGCAATGGAATAGAATAAAAGACTTTGTTCAACGCAAAGAACTATCGCTTGCAATGGGCTTACACCTTGGTGCAATATTCCTCTGTGGGCTGATTTATATCCTGCTACCCGAAGACGTACACCTGCGTTGGGGACTGACTTACATACCAATTTGGACTGCTCTTCTGTCACCGATTGCACTGATGATTGCTGCACGAAAAAGCAAAAGAAAGTTGGTGATACGCCTTTACAGTGGGGTGATGGGTGTTGGGTGTTGGCTACTTGCCATTTTCCTTCAAGTCATAGGGGGCGACATTTTTCTCCCTTCCACCTGCTTTTGCAAAGACGGTGATTACCTCGTAAGACGAGAGTACGACTTCTTTGACAACAACTTGATAGGTGTTTATAAAGTTGACGGACTAACAGAAAAGAGAATATCATTCTATAGTTACAGCAGTCCCGACTCTATCAAGGTTTACGATTCATTGAATGTCATCGCTTTTTACTGCCCTTCCGAAATACAGGAAGACCCATGGCCCACCGACACCATTGCCCCTCTCCGTGTCATCGAACAGCTTCGCAACAACGAAATAGATTCTGAACGGAGGAAGAAGATAGAACAACTTGCCCACCGACTTAACGCCCGACTCGGCTATACACTGGCTGAATAAATAACGAAAAAGATATAATAATGAACTACTTAGTGCTTAAACAACGTATTTATCTTGTCATATCAGTCCTCACACTGATAGTTTTAGGCAGTAGCTACGGCTCTTGCACAAAGTTTTCAGACAGGTTATCTGATAGTGCTATGGTGGCACTCGATTCCTTCCACCACTGCCAGTATATGGCACTTTCAAGGGGTATCGGTTACGCAGGAAGGCGGTCAGAGCAGTTTGATTATGCCAATCTGCTCAGCCGACACACAACTGCAGAACAATTAGTGGAGATTGCCAATACCGATACTTCACGCATAACAAGGCTCTGGACATACAGAATTCTACTGAAGAAAGCTGACAAACAAGTAATTGATGTATTGAAGCAGGCATTGAAAGATACGACATACGTAGAGATGATGTCTGGATGTAGCGGATTTGAAGAGCCTTATTATCGCGCTGCCCTCTCTATCTATAGGTACGATAGCTACGAACTTAAACTATCCAACCAGTTGTGTTTCTCCCTTGATAGCCTCATCTTCTTCGATTATATGAAGCACTATGGCTTTGAAGATGGACTGCCCATAGACTTCAAACCCCATAAGATTTATTATGCCACAGTCATCGAAGAAGCCGACAAAGGGAATGATGCTATCCTCCCTCTCCTCGCTCAATACAAGAATCCTAATGACCGACAGCGTATCAACAAGTTGTTGAAAGCCAATCTAAAGAAAGCAGGTGTATGCTCCTATGAGGCATGTAGAGCCATCAGTAATTGGAACGACCCTGCCTTCGAGTGGTATGCTAAGGCTGCTTGTCAAGCTACTATCAAACAAGAATACTATGATGCTGATGAGGTCCTCCAACTTCTTTGTGCCTACCCTGCCCCTTGGAGCTACCAAATACTTAAAAAACTGCTCACTCAGAAAGGGGATTACAGCAACAGCGACACAGCTAAGGATTATCTTAGAGAGCGATATAAAACGCGCCCCGTTCCTCCTATCTTCAAACCATTATATGATAGGTATGTGGCAAGAAAGAAGTGAGACGTAAACACTGTTACCTCACAATGCACATGGTATTTACCTTTATGATTACGCTTCAGAAGTTTAAAGAGATAAGGAGGCAGCCTTAATTTATGACACTGACAAAGTATCACACAGAGGAATAGAGGGAACTGAGGATTGTAAAAAACAAAGCAATGGAAGTCACGGAGGCATCGTCGGTGCGTAGAGTAACCGAGATAGTTTGCCTATTCTATTAGCAATTTATATGTAAAGCGTTTACCCCAAGAGTTATCAGGAAGCCGTACACTACACCTCTGTCCCTCCTTGTACCATTCGCACCTCTGCTTATAGTTTATGACTCCGTCCACTCCGTAACTCCGTGTGACTTTTTACATACGAGCTTTAGTTGATCATTCCATACCTCGGAAGAACCAAGAAAGAAACCAACCCCACACCCATATTGTAAAGAAAAATCACAACCCAAAATTTTATTGGTGCTTAATTGCGCTTGAATTAAGGCTTAATTGGCTTGCAAAAGGTGCCCTTTTGAGGTCTAACTAACGCCCTTTTGAA
>NZ_JACD01000076.1:0-517 GCF_000517825.1 Prevotella sp. ICM33 | reverse complement strand
TCGTCATTTGCTTGCTGTAAAGCTGCCCAGCGATACTCTATTCTCATCTGTTGCACGGCATCACTTGCAAGTTTCTGTATATGAAAGCGATCAATCACTCGTTTAGCCTTTGGAAAACAATGCCTTACAATCTTACGCATACTATCGGACAAGTCCAAGGTGACCTCTTCTACGGCTTCCCGTTTCTTTTCATCTATCTTATCCAATACCTTGCAGACATCCAAGGATTTGGTTCCAGCAACAATGGCTACAAGACATCCTTGCTTGCCGTGTTTGTCCCTATTAGTGATAATCGTATAGAGTTCACCATTGGACAAGGATGTCTCGTCTATTGCTATATTCTTACCAATATTATCCTCAAAGAGAAGCCACTTCTGAGCATGAGACAACTGATCCCAGGACCTGTAACCACTTAGTGTTTCCTTGTATTGTTTCTCAAAACTACGTCCATTGATATGATAGAATTCCTCAAGCGTACGGCAGGTCACTGGGGATGTCTCCATACGTTTCTTTTAAA
>NZ_JACD01000075.1:0-2021 GCF_000517825.1 Prevotella sp. ICM33 | reverse complement strand
TTATCTTTATTATAACGAGGTTTACGCTTGGTGGAAATAAAGACGCTATCCCTTATGCTGATACATATATAAAGAATTCAGACACAATAGTAGTAAAAATTCCTAAAGACCGTCACAAAATTAAAAAGGATGATGATATCTTTACTACCAGCGGATGGTTTATGGGAGTAGCACAAACACGCTCAGCAATTTATAATATGTATTATTTCTATTCCCCTGAACATAAGAAATATTTAGGAGTTGTTACTTTTAAAGGCAGCTATAATATAATTCAAAGGGGTAGTGGCGAGAAAATCTGGTATGATGACATAGAAACTCTAAGATTAGATTATCTTTATGAGATTAAAAGTTTCTCAGCCTATGTCAATCGTCAGCAATGGCAGGACCCAACCTACGGCACGAAAGAAAATCCCGTACCAATCTTCTTTAAGCGAGCATTATCTTGGCCTGAGAGTTTAGGTGGAATGGAGGCGTGGGAAACCATAAAGCCCAGTGTTAACAAAAAGTTTGTTGAACTTTATCTTGCACACGAATTGTCTTCAAAAGAGTTTAATCGTCTTTATGGAAAAGACATGGAACGCTTGGGACTAAAGGATTGAGCTGGTTTACGAGTAACGCTTGACAACGCAATGATGGCGTAGCTTTGTTTTAACTCCAAATCCTAAGTTCTGAGTAATAAAAAGATAAGATTATGGCACGATTAACATTTGAAGAAAGAAATAAAAACAACTATACCAAGTATAGTGATGTTCCTATTAAAACAATCAATAAATATAAAGGAGTACTTCCTGAAGAACTGTTAACCATCTGGCAAAATATGGGCTATGGTATTTATGAAGATGGTTTTATACAGTTTATTAATCCTGATGAGTATGAATTTGTATTTGATTACATTGATAAGTTGTTAGAACCTTCTATCGTATTTGGTGTTACGGCTTTAGGAGATTTGTTAATATGGGAGGGTAATGATAATTGGACGATTTCATCTGATGAGGGAAATAGAATCTTGTTTATAAATATAAGAAAGTGTACAAGCGAAATCTTAGGTGATATGGATTTTCTTTTAAACTTTACTTTAGGAGATGAAACGGCTATTATAGACAAGGAATATTTTGACTCCCGACCTTATTTAAATATTAAAGGAAAGTTACCTACTTTGCAATATGGTCAGTGTTATGGTTATGTTCCAGCCTTGGCATTGGGAGGCAAAGCATCCAGCAAAAATCTGCAAGTGGTAGATGTAAAGTCGTATGTAGACATAATAGGACAAGCTGTTGGTAAATTTATAGATTTATCAGATTAAGAAAATATGGATAAGGAAGAAAGAATAAATCAGATTACCAAGCAGGTGAAGATACTGGAGCGAGTTCCACTCGACAAACGAATAGAGGTGTTTAATCGTGGCGCAAAGAACATTTATGTAGTTGGCAGTATTTTATTGTTAATAGTTCTTTGGATTGTCATTTTTGGAAGTACAATTCTTGAGATGGAACCACTTTGGCAACTGAATAGAGGGTTTATGAGAAATACTTGGAACATCATTGGCAAGCTTTTCTTTCCCGTTTTCTTACCATGTATATTCATCATTGGAATTCCAATAGAAATTCGCAATTACATTATCAAACGAATTGTGGATAAGGAATACCCACTAAAAACAGAAAAGTAGTCAATAAGCAAAGATAAAAATAAAAAAGGTTCTTCTGTTAAATGTGTAGATTGTTAATAGAATGAGATTAATCCACATACATGGTAAGCTTACCTCCAATAAGAAGGTTTTATAAAGTGGGGGGGGGAAACTACATGATAAATGTAATTAGGTGTGATGTCTATCTGTCTTTTACAAACAATTTATTCTCATACTATTGACTTTTGTAAACTCTTTTTATGCAGTTCAAAGCTAACACATGCTCTTTTGCCTTCTAAAAGGTGCCTAATTGACTTGCAGTAGGTGCCCTTTTGAAGTCTAACTAACGCCCTTTTGAAGTCCAATTAAGCACCTTTTACTTTACTACTTTATAACT
>NZ_JACD01000074.1:0-32891 GCF_000517825.1 Prevotella sp. ICM33 | reverse complement strand
GGGGGGGGGAGCTGAGGATCCCGTCGCGCTGAAAGCCAAGTTCGACGCGCTCGGCGTCGCGATCCGCGCAGGCATTGAGCCGCAAGATGCAGCGCTGAGGCTCGGCCTCGACGACCTGCGCTTTACCGGCGCTGTCCCCGTATCCCTGCGCATGCCCGAAGCAGACGCAGACAAGCTCGAAGCAAAGTAACGGGAAGAGGCGAACCGCGTGTCAAGAACCAGGAAAGAGATCACGCAGTTCGCCAAAGCCCAGAAGCAATGCGCACGCCTCGCGAGACGCGACCTTGAGCGCTTCTGGAAAACGCTCGACACGACCGACGTCGTCGCATGCCGCGAAGCACTGGAGGACTTCCTCCCTCAGCTCGTGCAGGCATACGGCAACGTCGGCGGGCAACTCGCCGTCGAGTGGTACGAACGCCTGCGACGAGCTGCCGGCGCTCGCGGCGATTACACGCCGAAGCCCGCGCCGTTGCCTCGTATCGAGGCGGTGCATGCAAGGATCCGCAGCGCCCTAAACCCACTGGCGAGCACCGGAGACGCTGAGGCCTCGCTGGAGGCGCTGTCTGAATCGACGGAGAGCTGGGTGAAAAACTCAGCTCGGCAGACGGTATCAGACGCCGCGGCGAAGGATCCCGCGAAGGTCAGCTTCGCCCGCGTCCCGACCGGAGCAGTCACCTGCTCGTTCTGCATGATGCTCGCGTCTCGCGGATGGATCTACGCATCGGAAAAGTCCGCCGGCGCGTTCGACCGATACCACGCGCACTGCGACTGCCAGGTCGTCCCCTCATGGGCCAGCAAGCCCGCAAACATCGCGGGCTATGACCCCGAGGCGATCAAGAAGCGGTACGACGCCGGAGAGTTCGAGGAGGACACGCGCAAGCGATCCGGCGGTCGCAAAACGCCGACAGAAAAAGCATCTGACGGCCGCTGAGTTTCCCCTACGCGAGGGGCAAATCGCGGAACCATGAGCGCCGACGGGCGCCACACAAGTACGGACACCAGGAGACACCATGCACACCACCGACACCAACACCGACACCACCGAAGCCACCGCAACGGAAGCGACCGATACCCAGGCCCCGGCCCCGACCGCTGGCCGTCACGCCTTCACGCCGATCACGACGCAGGAGGAACTGGACAAGGTCATCGGCGCGCGACTGGCTCGCGAGCGCGAAAAGTTCGCCGACTATGACGACCTCAAGGCCGCAGCGAGCAAGCTCGCCGAAGCCGAGGCGCGCCTCTCGCAGATCGACGCTCAGGCGGCGCTCGACAAGATCCGCAATGACGTCGCACAGGAAGTCGGAGTCCCCGCCGACCTGCTGCGCGGCTCGACTAAGGACGAACTGGCCGCACACGCCTCCGCGCTCGCGGCGGCGTTGAAGGCGCGGCCTTCGGTGCCTGTGATCCCGACGCAGGGGGCAACCCCGAGTGTCTCCGACGCTGATTCGGCTCGCCGCGCTTTCGCGCAGGAGCTTTTCGGCTCGAAATAATCTCTCATTTCTCGGAAGGAGCCAACTGTGGCTATTTTCAACACAACCAATACGTCCGTGCTGCTGCCCCGCGAGATTGCGGACGGCATGGTCAAGAAGTCTCAGTCCCTGTCGACTGTCGCTCTGCTCTCGCAGCAGAAGCCGATGCGCTTCGGCAAGCAGGACATCATCGTGTTCGACAACCTGCCGAAGGCGGAGTTCGTCGAGGAGGGCGCCGATAAGGCATCGACCACGGGCTCGTTCTCGTCCGTGTCTGTCGCGCCCCACAAGGCGCAGGTCACTATGCGTTTCTCTCAAGAGGTCATGTGGGCTGATGAGGACTACCAGCTCGGCGTCCTCGACGAGCTGGCACAGGCCGGCGCTGAGGCACTGTCTCGCGCTCTTGACCTCGGCCTCTACCACGCGATTAACCCTCTGACGGGCGTGAAGGTCGCGTCGTGGACGAACTTCGCTGCCGCGTCGACGAAGGTCGTCGAAATGAAGGGCAAGACCGCTGAGGCCGACGTCGCCTTCCGCGCTGCTGTCGGTCAGGTCGTGAACGGCACGAACCCGGCGATGGTCACGGGCGCTGCCTTCGACCCGAAGTTCTCCTGGGCGCTCTCGGAGCTGCGCCGTAAGGACGGCGCGGGCGACACCTCCGATCAGCGTTACCCGCAGCTGGGCTTCGGCACGAACGTCTCCGAGTTCCTCGGCGTCCCGGTCGCTCAGGGCAACACCGTTTCCGCGACCCCCGAGGCGACCGACACCAAGGTACGCGCGATCGTCGGCGACTTCACGAACGGTGTCCGCTGGGGTATCCAGCGCCAGCTGCCCGTCGAGCTGATCCAGTTCGGCGACCCTGACGGACAGGGAGATCTCAAGCGCAAGAACCAGGTGGCTCTGCGCCTTGAGACCGTCTACGCCTGGTACGTGTTCACCGACCGCTTCGCCCTCGTCAAGGAAGCAGCGGCCTGAGATGGAACCGTGGGCTACACCAGGAGACCTGGAGGCCCGCTGGCGACCGCTGACAGACGCTGAACGCGCGCGCGTGAGCATGCTCATCGAGGACGCGCAAAGTCTCGTGATGGACGAGTGCCCGAACTGGCAGACCGCCAGTTCGGGCACTCGCATCCGGGTCATCTGCGCGATCGTCAAGCGCGCGATGACAGCGCCGTTCGCTGACGAAGGTCTCACGGGAATCTCAGCAGCAACCGAGACGACCGGCCCGTTCTCGCAGCAGCTGACGTTCGCGAACCCCTCGGGCGACCTCTATCTCACCAAGGCTGAGCGCCGGGCTTTCGGCGCAGGCCGTGGCCGCGCACTCGAGATCGACCTCCTCGCATCACGGGAGGAGTCCTGATGATGCAGAAGTGGCGAACCCCGGTACAGGTAGAAGGCCGCACGCGACGCGACGCGGACGGCTACCTCGTGCAGGACGGTACAGAGCGTCTCATCCCCGGGTGCCTCATCGCACCCGGCGCGTTCACGGTCCCGGGACTCCTGGAGTTGCCGACGTCGGAACAGTCGGACGATCAGGCCACGCTGTACGCCCCGCCGGACGCGCAGTTCAAGGTCGGCGACACAATCGTCGTCCCGCGTGCCCATCCGCTCGGCGGGAAATGGCAGGTCGAGTCCAACCCCTCGCCCTGGCCGCGCGGCGTGGCCGTGACCATCAAACGGAGGTGACGACGTGAGCGGCTTCAAGCGCGACACGCAAGCGATCGACGCTTTCCTACGCAGCGGAGCCCTCGCGCCAGCACTCCTCAAGGAAGCAGAGCAGCTCAGATCCGCCGCAGCCGCAGCCGCACCTCGCGGCTCATCGGACAAAGGCGGGCACCTAGCAGACTCATACAAAGCAGAGACAACGAAAGCCCCGCTCTACCAAGGCGGGCCTGTACGAGACGTCGGCAGAGTCTACAACGACGCCCGACACGCGCTCGCGGTGGAATTCGGCCACCGAAGCAAAGCCGGGAACCCAGTACCGGGCGCGCACACACTCGGCAAGCTGATCGGCTCGAAGTCTAAGAGGAAGCGACGCTCATGACATACACCGACGCAGTCCAGGTCATCCGCGATGCAATCACCGCGGCGACCGGCATCCCAACCGCACGAGTCCTGCAACCCGGCTTCACCGACGGGCCGCTCCCACTCGCACACGTCTCGCTCATACAAACCCAGCCGGGGGACTACGACCGAGACGACACGATCTCCATCTCCATCTACGCAAAGACACCGGCCTCTCCCGCCGACGTCGGCGCATCCGCGCTCGCGGACCAGATCGAGGGTGCGCTCAGCGTCCGTCCGGTCGCTGGCTCTCGCGGCTGGGTAGATGCGGTGGAGGTCGACTCAACCCTGGGCGTGCAGCCTTATTTTGAGGCTGTCGAGGTCGTCCATATGACGGCCACGGTCACGCACAGGCCCATCTCAGAATGACATCAACTGACATGAAGGGAAGGCTCGCATGACCACCATCGAAGCCCTCAAGAAGAAGCACAATCGCACGACCAACGTCCGTAAGGGCCTGAACGCGCTCGCGTTCCTGGCACCTATGACGGCGACTGTCCCGGAGGCGATCACCGACGCGGGCGGCGCCCTCAAGGAGATCCCGACGGACTTCCTCCCGCTGGGTCTCATCACGACCGACGGCATTACCAACTCCGCCGACGCAAACACGGAGGACGTGGAAGCGCTCGGCTATGCCGAGGCTGTCCGCACCGACCTCACCAAGGCGCCTAAGACCGTGAAGTTCACGGTCCTTGAGCCGATCCGCAAGACCATTCAGCAGCTGGTCTACGGCATCGATCTCTCGGAGACCAAGGCGTCCAAGACCACGGGTGAGATCGTTTTCGACGAGGCCGCGACCCCGGCTCTCGCTGAGTACCGTCTCCTGATGGTCATGGCAGACGGACCCGCCGCCGACGAGTGGATCGTCGGTCGCTGCTACCCGCGTGTGAAGCTCTCGTCCCTGCCGGACGAGAAGTGGGCGGCCAGCGACGCGATCCAGTTCGATCTGGAGTTCGCTGCGTTCATGGATGAGACGGCAGGTACGTCCTGCCGTCACTACATCGGCGGCAGCGCCGCGATCCGTCATCGCGACGCGATCGGCTTCGAGCAGGCCAACTGAGCGTCTCGATCTCGGGCGGGCCGGAGTTGATCTCCCTCCGGCCCGCCCGTCACACCTCACCTAATGGAGATCGCCTCACGGATAGGACCGCACATGAAGTTCACGAAGGAAGTCAAGGCCGACGACGGCAACACGATCAAGCTGCAGCGCGAGACCGACTCTGCGGTCGAGCAGACGCAGCTCCTCTCGCAGGGCTGGGAGGTCATCGACGACTCGAAGGACAGCGGCGAGAAGCCGACGCTGCCCGCGCCTCCCACCTTCAACAAGTAATAAACCGCCAGACAAATAACTAGGAGATCACACATGTCTGACAAGGCTCAGCCCACGTTCACGTTCAATGCTCTTGCGAAGCTGGAGAAGGCTGCGGCCCCGGCGCCGTTCACTTTCGGGATCGGGAGCCAGGTCATTGCCTTCCCGGATCCGCTGAGCCTCACGCCCGAGGCCGCTGAAAAGTTCATGGCAGCGATGGAGTCCTCAAAAGCTCCGACGCAGATGATCCGCACCTGGCTCACCGCCGAGGATGCGGAGCTCCTGCTCAGCAAGCTCAATATGCGTCAGCTTGGCATCCTGATCCGTCAGGCTTCCGAGCATTATCAGGGCATGCTGGGCGACGCGGGGGAAGGCAACGCCTCTACGACCGACTGAGTCGGTACGAGAGGCAGATCATCTCTGATCTAGCGGAGCAGGGCTGGGATGCACCGGCCCTGTTCCGCGCTCGCCGCTGGCGATTCCTGCTCGCCCTCATTGACGGCCTCGGATCGACGAGCAGGACGACCGTCGCGATCCTCAACGACCCGGACACCTTCGAGGAGATCGCGCGAAGCGTCGCAGAAACGGAAGCGACAGCCGACGACACCGAGGCGCGGATGCGTGAGCAGACACCGGTCGTGCGCCTCCTGCAGGACATTTTCGATCTTGTGGCCGGCGCCTTCGGTCATAAGGAGCCTTATCCGCGTCCGGTCTCGGCGGTCGAGCTCGCACTCGAGGATGCACGCACCGATCACCTTCACGGCTTCCGAGATGAAGCCATGAAGGCCCTCCTCCCGAACTGGGAGGACGACACAGAATAACTGCAGAGAGGAACCCAGCATGGCAGGCGTCTACAAGGCGGGCACACTGTACGTCGACGTGGTTCCCTCCATGAAGGGGTTTTTCAAGGCCGTCGAGGCCGACACCAAGGCTCAGCTACCCAATATCGGGCAGAACGCCGGTAAGGATCTGGCGAACGGCCTGCGCTCAGGAGTCGGCTCCTCCGGCGCGCAGGTCGCCAAGAGTATCAGTCAGCCTATCGACGCTGCTGCCACTGAGGCGAAAAACAGCGTCGACAAGATGACGAAGAGCATGCAGGCCTCGACAGGAGGCATGCAGAAGGCTGCAGAGGGTGCGGGCCGCAGCTTTACCACGATGGGTGCCGAGGCGGGCCGGAGCCGCAGCCCTGTCGAGTCTGCGTCGCGTGACCTCGACGAGGCCGCGCAGGCAGCGGAGCGAGCGGCTAGGGGGACGCGCGAGGCTGGCTCGGGCTTCTCCTCTATGGCTGGCTTCGCGCAGAACGCGATCGCACCCCTGGCGGCAATGGCCGCAGCCGTCGGCATCGGCGGCTTCGTCTCCGAGGCTATCGCCGCGTCAGACGCGACACAGAAGTTCGCGGACACGCTGAATTTCGCGGGTATTGATCCGGATCGGATCGAGGAGCTGGGAGCCGCAGCGCAGAAATACGCCGATGAGACCGTCTACGATCTCTCGGATATTCAGGGCATTACGTCGCAGCTCGCGGCGAATAGCGTCAAGGACTTCGACAAGCTCGCCGAAGCAGCGGGCAACCTCAACGCCGTCGCAGGCGGCAATGCTGAGACGTACAAGCAAGTGGGCTTAGCCCTCGTGCAGGTCAACGGCGCTGGGAAGCTGGCAACGCAAGACTGGAATCAGATCGCGAACGCGATCCCCGGTGCGTCCGGCAAGATCCAGAAGGCCCTCCTCGACGCTGGCGCATATACAGGGAATTTCAGGGACGCTATGACCCAGGGCCAGATCAGCGCAGAGGAATTCAACGAAGCGTTGCTGAGCCTCGGTTTCGATGAGGTCGCGGCGAACGCCGCGCGCGACACGAGCCGTATAGAAAATGCCGCCGGCAACCTGCAGGCAACACTCATGGGCGGCTTTAAAGACCTGATCGATTACATGAAGCCGACGATTACGGACTTCATGGGCTGGCTCTCCGACATGTTCTCCGACGCCTTCGGGTGGATCAAGGAGCACAAAGACCTGCTGGTCGCCCTGGGTGAGGGTGTCGGGGTCGCGGTCGCCGCCTACTGGGGCTTCTCCGTGCTCACGACCGTGATCGAGTGGATTAAAAACACAACGCTCGTGCAGGAGGGGCTCAACGCCGCTATGGCCGCGAACCCCATCGGGCTTGCGGTCGTGGCTATCGGCGCACTCGTAGCAGGACTCATTTACCTGTATAACACCAACGAGGACGTGGCGAACGCCATTAACGCCCTGGGTGCGGGTATCGCGGAGTTCTGGACGACAAACGTAACGCCCGTGGTCGACGCTTTCGTCGACTACACGAAGAATACTCTCGTGCCGTCTATCGAGTCGGCGTGGGGCATCCTCACCACAGGCGACTACGACGGCAATCTCTTCGGCCTCGAAGAGGACTCGGCGCTCGTGGACTTTTTCTTCACGCTGAGGGACGCGCTCCTCGCGGTCGGCGAGATCTCCTACAGGGCGTGGACGGAGCAGATCAAGCCGTCCCTTGAGGCGGCGTGGGACTGGATCAGCGGAACGCTGTGGCCGGGCCTCCAGAACCTCTGGTCGACTGTGTTGCAGCCGCTGTTTGAGGGGATCGGCTCGGGCCTCGCGCTCGCCTGGACCGCCGTCATCCGACCTACCCTCATGGCCCTGTGGACCATCGTGTCCCGGGTCATCTGGCCTGTCCTGCAAACCCTCTGGGAGAACGTGGTCAAGCCGCTGTGGGAGGGCTTCGCGTCCTCGGCGCAGTCGGCCTGGGCGATCGTCTACCCGGCGCTGCAGGCGCTCGCGGGCTTCTTCCGTGACACGCTCATGCCCGCGCTGTGGAGCTTCTGGCAGGATGTGGTGGAGCCGGTCTGGACGAACGTCTCAACGTTCATCATGGCTGTGTGGAACAACGTCCTGTATCCGCTTTTCGATCTGCTGGTGACGGTTATTTCAGGCTCGGTCGGCCTAGCCTTCCAGGGTCTATGGACAACAGTGACGACGGCCTGGAATGGGATCAGCTCGGCGATCCAGACGGTCTGGGGAATTTTGTCCCCGATCTTCTCTGCGATTGGCAGCGCGATCTCCTCGACGCTCGGCCCCACATTCACGTGGCTGTACGACTCGGTCATCAAGCCGGTTTGGGATCAAATCTCGTCGGCGGTACAGGTCGCGTCCTCCGTCCTGATCGACGTCGTTTTCCCCGCGATCAAGAACGCTATCGGCGGCATGAAGGACTCTTTCGAGTCGTTCCGTCAGTCGGTCGAGTCTGTGTTCGAGAAGGTCAAGGGCGCCGCAGCAAAGCCCATCAATTTTGTCATCACGACGGTGTATCGTGACGGCATTAAGGCGGCTTTCGATACGATCGCCGCGAAGGTTGGCCTCTCTGTCCGGCTCCCCGACGTCAAGGCGATTCCGGCCTACGCGACCGGCGGCGTTTTCTCCACCATGACGCCCGGGTACTCCCCGGGCAAGGACATCTACCACTTCTTCTCGCCGGACGGTGGCGGCGCGCTTCGTCTGTCCGGCGGTGAGGGCATCATCCGTCCTGACGCGCTGCGAGCTCTCGGCGGGAAGCCTTGGCTTGACAGGGTCAACGCCTCGCGCGGCTCCGGCCTCGCGACCGTCGGAGAGACAGGGCGCCGCCGCGGCGAAGTCGCTTTCGCTGACGGCGGCATCTGGAACGCTGTGAAGGGCGGCTTCTCCGGTGCCCTTGACTGGGTCAAGGAGACCACGGAGGCGGTCGCGGAGATCGTCACAGATCCCGCTGCAGCAATCGCGAACCTGGTCATCAAGCCGGCGCGCGATCTGTTGTCCCCGAAGGACGGTAGCTTCTGGGAGTCCGTGGCGTACGGTATCCCGCCGATGCTGTTCGACGGCCTCAAGTCCTTGTTCACCTCGAAGGTGAACGAGTCCGGTCTCTCGGGCGGCGCGGGCCTCGTCGGCGCAGCCATGAAGGCCGTTCTCATGGGCGTCCCATATGTCTGGGGAGGATCGGGCATCCCGCCCGGCCTGGACTGCTCCGGCCTCGTCTACTGGGCCGCGCAACAGCTCGGCCTCGGCTGGCCTCGCCTGACCGCCGCCGGATACCAGTCCGGCTCGACACCCGTCCCCTGGGGATCGGCGACACCCGGCGACCTCCTCTACTGGGGATCCCCAGCCTGGCACGTCGCCGTCTACGCGGGCAACGGCCAGATGATCGAGGAGCCGCGCCCAGGCTTGAGTGCTCGCAAGACTGCGATCTGGGGCTCTCCCTCGGTCGGACGTTACGGCGGCGCACGCAAGTACGACCGTGGAGGCTGGCTCCCCGACGGAGTCACCGCCGCAGTCAACCAAACCGGCCAGCGCGAAGCGATCCTCACCGCCCGCCAGTGGGCCGACGTGTCCGCGCTCGCGGCTAGTGGCGCGGGTGCTGGGGTCTCGCTGGAGGGTGCCCAGGTCAATCTGGTCCTTGATGACGGCGTGCGGTTCCGCGCGCACGTCGAGGGGATTAGCGCGGGTGTCCTCGCTCGTAGGAAGCAGCTCGCAGGAAGGAGCCGATGATGACGCGGACAAACCTCTGCCCTAACCCATCTTTTGCCTACGGCACGAACGGGTGGTCGAGGTACGCGCCGTCGTCGCTCCGGATCGCGTCTGATACTGCTGCGTGGGGCGGGCACCAGCGGCAGTCACCTACCTATCTGGTGGTCGACGTGCCCGCGCAGCTGCAGGGTCAGGTCGCTACGCCTGGCGTGTCCCCGGTCCCGGTCTCGGCGGGGCAGGCGTTGGCTGTGTCGGCGCTTGTTCGCACGAGTCCTGGGATTGGCCTCGCTGTCCGCGTCGAGTGGACGGTCGCGGGCCGGAGTCAGGCAGCGCCCGCGCCGCTGCTGCTCGCGTCGAGCGCGGAGGGCGACCGTCCGACGTGGGTCCACGTGGCCCCGGCGGGCGCCACTCAGGCGCGCGTGCGCTTCGAGGTCTACACCTCGGGCGCGCGCGATAACAAGCCAGGGTGGCTACACCTGGACGACGTGATGATCGTTGCGGCGGCGACCGTCGAGGAGGCTGTCGCTGACGCTGCAGCCTTCTTCGACGGGGACACACCTCAGCAGAGGATCGGCTACACCCAGCGCGCGATCACTCACCAGTGGACGGGCTCGAAGGGTCTGTCTACATCGCGCGAGGTTGAGGCCGCGCTGGATATGACACGGGAGCCGGTCGCGGTCGTCGAGGACGGCCAGGCCCCGCGAGTCCAGGTCGTCATCCCGGCGGCGCTCGCACCTGCGGGCACGGCATGCTACGTCGAAGGCGTCGCCGCGACGGGCTTCAAGTGGATCCCCCGTGCGGGCGTGTGGACGGGAACAGGCGAGCAGCGGGTGATCGGCGATTCTCTCGCGCCGATCAACACAGAGTTCCGGTACAGGCTGACGACGTCGCGGGGCGTCGAGGTGGAGTCATCGCCGGTCGTGCGCCGCTGGCGCGGACTGTCCCTCATGACGGATACGGCAGGCAAAATGCCGGTCAACCTGCTCTGGCAGGGGACCGATCAGCGCGAGAAGAAGATGAGAGTCACCGAGCACGAGGTGCCCGGAAGGCCGACGCCGGTCATGGTGTATGCGCCGACGATGGGCGCGGGCACCGTCTCGCTGACGGCGCGCACGAACCGGCGGGATACTCCGGCGCTCGATCTCCTGCTGGGCACGCCGACCCCAGTCGCACTGTTCCACAACCCTGAGCACTGCGTGCAGTGCCAGGCAGGCGTGTGCGACGTCGCCCTCGTGACGCTCATGTCACCGACATCCGTCTCGATGGAGCGCGCCCCAAGGATCGACGTCGCGGAGCGCACATGGACGATCAAGGGCACGATCACGTCCCTGCCGCAGGCATCGACTCTCCTCGCTCTCTCGACGTGGGCTGACTTCGACGGTCGCGCGATCACGTGGCAGGCGCTCGACGCGCGCCGCCTCACGTGGGAGGGCTTTGATCGCACGATCTGGCAGGAGGAGAGATGAGCCTGACCGGCCCGGACGCGCGCATCCCAGACGACCTACTGCACTCCGCGTACACGCTGCAGGCGACGGTCGAGTCGTGGCTAGGCGACGAGTATCTCGGTGAGGTACCCGTCGAGGACGGCTCGGTCTCCTGGGACGCGACTCAGCAGGTGCAGGGCTCGCTCTCGCTCACAGTCCCGCGCGTCGGGTCGGCGAGTGAGGATGAGTCCTGGAGGGACTGGGATCCAACGGACCCGTCACACCCGCTCGCGTGCTTCGGTCAGACGCTCCACGTCTCATTGACGATCGCGTCGGTGATCCCCGGCGGCGGATGGTGGGACGTCCAACTCGGACGATTCATCATCACATCAGTCGATCCGGGGCCTTCGACAGTGCGGGTGACCGGCAAATCGTTGATGCACCGCCTCGAAGAGGACAGGCTAACGACGCCGCTTTCCCCCATGTGGAACGGAACGCTCGCATCCGAGATCCGTCGCCTGGTCGGCGGGCACATGGGCGTCGTGATCGACACCGGCCTCGTTGATCGCTGGTGCCCCTCGATGACATGGGGAGAGTCCAGGATCGACGCGGTCTACGAGATCGCGAAGGCATGGCCCGCGTCGATCCGCGAGGGCGGCGACGGCATCCTGTACGTGACCCCGCCGGTCTCACCGCCGGTCTCGCAGCCGAAGCTGCGACTCACGGACGACCTGGACGGCACAGTCGTCGGCGTCTCGTCCCAGGTCTCGCGCGACAAGGTATATAACCGCGTCGTCGCGCGCGGCCAGGACGGACACGACGAGGGCGCGCCGGCGTTCCAGGCGGTCGCGGATCAGACGACTGGCCCGATGAGGACCGACGGACCCTACGGAATTGTCCCCCGCTTCTTCTCCTCGCCGCTCATCACGTCGCAGGAGCAGGCACGGAAAACCGCTGAGGCGATGCTCGCTGAGTCGATCCGCAGAAAAGTCAAAGTCCCAGTGGAGCACGCACCGGATCCGCGCGTCGCGCTCGATCAGCCTATCGAGATCGTCACGCAGCCTGTCCTAGCTGCTGAGCCGAAAACCCTCTGGGGCCTCGTGACCGCCTACGAAGTTCCCCTCACGTACAAGGGGACGCAGAAAACCGACGTGGAGGTGACGCTATGACGATCCGCGTCATGGACTTGATCTCCTCTACGCCGGATGATCTGCCTCCCAGGTACGGGTCGGACAGGTCAACGACGGCGATCGCGCGGATCGTCGACCTCGTCGAAGGAGGGCGCCAGCTCATTGTCTCCCTGTACGGAGGCGCCGGGGTCCAGATTCCCGCGACCGCCGTCAACTGGGCGGGAGTGAAAACCGCGCACGTGCTCCTCGATCCGGACACGGGCCGTCCCGTCCATGCGCTCGGGCCTGCCCCGTCACCCGAAGGGCCGCTCCCGGCGGTCCCGAAAACTCCCGAGCCTAAGCCGGTCGCACGGCACGCGGTGCTCACGCCGCAGTGGATGGGCACCTGGATACCCGGCGGCTGGTCGCGGTACGGAGACGGCGGAGCCTGGCAGGGCACCAACCCCGCAGGCCAGCGGCTCCGGGGCCTCATCACTTATGGGCGCCAGCTCGAAGCACTCGGCACAATCACAATCACCCGAGCGCTGCTCACTGTCCGACCCGCGGCGCACGTCCCGCCCTGGGCGCTCGTGATTCAGCCCACCGCCTACTCGGAGTCGGGTCCGCAGCCCATCGGCGCGACGCAGACGATCAACGTGAGCGCCGCGCAGGCACAGGTCGACATCACGGCCCTGGCAAAGACGATCCCCGCTGGCGCTGGCCTCGCGCTCGTCGGCGCGGCCTATGGCGGCATCATCAAGGGCGGCGATAGCGCGGCCCTCCACATCGACTACACAGAAACGCTCCCAGTTAAACCCGTAGAAAGGCGTGCGCAATGAGCTACCAGGACCAGCGCGGACACAAGGTGCCCTCCCCTACCGACCCGGCCCGCCGACAGGATCTCCTCGACCTGTCATTGTCCATTCCTTCGTACAAGGCCTGCGCGTCCGAGACCGCTGCCTCCCAGTACGTCGCCGCGCTCGCGGGCGTGGGCCTCACCGCGTCCCCTGCGCAGCCTGTGTATGTCTGGAGGACCGATCTGAACGCTATCCGCGTGTGGGATGGTCGTCGCTGGTCGGGCGAGTCGAATCTGCAGATGGAGCTGGCGGCGACAGGAGACGTGCCTGTCGGCAGTGGCCTGAGCGCCGGCGTGCGGAATGGCCTCATCAAGGCGGGCAGGGTCGCGACATCGGCGACGGAGGTTGCGTTCGGGAATCTATATCTTGACTTTGTGACATTCCAGACGCCTTTCCCGACCGAGTGCGTATCTGTCACGCTCACGCCGTTGTATGGGACGGGGTCGGGAGGCTGGAACTTCAAGAATGCCCAGCAGTTCTGCCTTGACTCGATGACCAGGAATGGCTTCCGTGCGATGCTGCCGGGGGTCACGACCGCTGGCCGTCACGCCTACTCGTGGACCGCGATCGGCTACTGACACCCCACCTGATCTTTCACGCCCTCGGACAAGCCCGTCCGGGGGCTTTCCTACACCCAAGAGGAGAAACAAATGGAACCGACCATTGAGCAGCTCATGGCTTCGATGACGCCCGCGACGGATACGCCGCCCGACGTCGTTGCCCCGATCTACATCCCCTACGAGCAGACGGAGGCCGCGCGATGAGCATGACCGCACAGAACGTCCTCGCATGGGCAGCCGGCGAAATTGGTTACACGCGCTGGGATGACCCCGAAGAGGGGTCGAAGTACGGTCGCTGGTACGCAAAGCGCCACGGCGCATACTACGGCACGTCGGGCGTGCCGTTCTGCGCTATGGGCGCGTCATGGTGCGCGACCGACGATGAGGACAAGTCTGTCCTGCCCGGCGGGGACTTCGCCTATGTCCCCTACGGGATCAACGCAGCCGCGCGCGAAGGCCGACTCGTCTCCCCCATGACCCAGGCAGCGCCCGGAGACCTGGTTTGCTTCGACTGGGACGACGACGGCATCGCCGACCACGT
This sequence comes from Prevotella sp. ICM33, assembly GCF_000517825.1. Lineage (NCBI taxonomy): Bacteria > Pseudomonadati > Bacteroidota > Bacteroidia > Bacteroidales > Prevotellaceae > Prevotella > Prevotella sp. ICM33. Next base: position 19,049 of record NZ_JACD01000074.1, on the reverse strand, counting down.
CGGAATCGTTGAGGCCAATTACGGCGGATGGATACAGACGATTGAATTCAACACCAGCTCCGGCGCTGCGGGCTCTCAGTCGAACGGCGGCGGCGTGTGGCGTAGGACCAGAGACTGGTCCTCGGTGTGCGCGGTCATCCGCCCGCACTACGGCGACGCGGCCACGGCATCGGGCTACACCGATGTCACGGCGCTGCAGGCTGCGGTCGGCGCGACCGCTGACAATGTCGTCGGTCCCGATACAACGAAGCGTATCTATGCCGTCGTAGCCGCCAGCTCCTGGGGCGGGCGGCAGTTCCCCTTCGGGATCGAGTACGTGCAGTCCGTGATCGGTACCGAGGCTGACGGGGTCTGGGGCGATGCCTCGGACGAGGCGCACGATCGAGTCGTCGGCGACCTCCAGCGCGCCGTCGGTGTCGATGACGACGAGATCTACGGCCCCGCCACCAACCAGGCGATTAACACCGCGCTCGCGGGCGCGGAGAAGGGGGAATGACGATGAATGACCTGCTTCTTGGGCTTCATACGGATCCTTTTCTGACGACGGTCGTCGTCGGCCTGATCTGGCCGATGGTACAGGCCGCGCTCGACCGTCCGTACTGGACACCGTCGCGTCGTAAGGTGCTGCTGGCCGTGGTCGCGGTCATCGTCTCTCTCGCCGTCTGGGTGTCTGGCACCTATCCGGCGACGTGGCGGCTGCTGATCGCACAGGCCGGCGTTTTCCTGGGCATCGCGTGGAGCGTGTTCCAGGTACTCTCCGCCGTCCGTATTCACGGCGTGAGCCTGATTGACTGGGTCGGTGCTGTGACGCCTGGCGGCGAGTCCGTCAAGGAAGTTCGCGCTGCCGCTGATTCTGTTCCTTCGACCCGGGTAGTTGACGGGGCCGCGCAGGCCAGCCGTGACTGAGCTGCTTGCGGACCCGAAAGTCACGGACGCTCTGGCGGCGCTCGTCGTCGCGGTCCTCGTCGCGATGACAGGTGTCGTCGCGCTGGTCGCGAGCCAGGTGCGCCGCTGGCTCGAAGCGAAGTTCGCGCACGTCCTCGAGGGGGTCGAGGAGGCCCGCGCTGCCGCCCTATCGGCGGACGCGCAGGTCTCGAACGACCACGACACCAACATCAGGGATGACCTTGATCGCGCGATCGCGACCGTCCACGCGGTCTCGGACCAGATCGGCGAGCTGACCGGCCACGTCGGCACGCTCGCTGATCAGCTTGGGCGCGTCGAGACGACGCTCAGCAATCACGGGAAGAGTCTCGAAGCCGTCGAAAGCCGCGTCGGTCGGATCGACGAGCGCGGAGGCCGCATGGCCGAAGAGATCCACGACGAGCGCGTCGCACGTGAGGCGGCTCAGCGGACCATCGACGAGCACTCGCACGACGCGCACGCGCGGCTACACGAGCGCCTCGACAAACTCGAAGAGAGGATGAACGAACAGTGACGACCACCATTACTGGTACTGTCGGGCGGCTTGACGGCGCTCCCGAGCCGCAGGCGTACATCGTCGCTACGCTCGCGGGGACAGGTGAGAACCTCGCTGTCCTCGCGGGCGGGCCGGTGGCCCGACAGGCCGATGTGCGAGGACAGATCGTCCTCCCCCTCGACATCCGCACGGAGACGCAGGTGCATCTGCGTCTCGCGATCCCGGGTCGCACGCTCCGCGAGGCGACTGTGTCCCTGCGCCCGTCGGTCGCCTACGACCTGGCGCAGATCTTCTCCGGCGCCGCGTCGCCGACCCCTGCGCCCGCGCCGGTCCCCGGTACGGGCAGCGTCGAGGTCTCCGGCGATGGGGACACCCTCACCCTGAACGGCACGGTCTCCGGCGACGGGGACACACTCGAGATCGGAGCCTGATAAATGGCAGCGAAACCGACCCTGTACACGAAGCAGGGCACCGATAAAGCGATCGCCCGCGCGGTCGCACCTCTCGCCACCAAAGCTGAGCTGTCCGGCTACGCGACGAAGGGCGACGTCGCGACCGCCGCAGCCGGCGGCAGAGTCGACCTGACCGACTACGCGAAGAAGGCAGAGCTGCAGGGCCTCGCTACGCGCGAGGAACTGGGCAGCTACGCGACCACCCGGCAGGTGGCCGACCTCGCCTCTCGCGCTGACCTCACGGCCTACGCAACGAAGGATGAGGTTGCGGGCGTTGCTAAGCGCTCCGACCTGACGGGCCTCGCTACGAAGGCCGAGCTGCAGGCCGCGCTCACAGGCGTCGGCATCACTGTCGTCGCCACCGAGGCCGAAGCGCAGCGCCTGCCAGACGGCGTGCTGTACTTCCTCGCCGCCGCAGCGTCGCCCGCGCAGCCTCCGACCCCGACACCCGGACCCGCGCCAGCCGCCGGCCCCTCAGTCGTTGCTCACGCCTCGGGATCCGTCGTCGGACAGACAATCACCGTGAAGCTCGACGGCACGGCCGGAGACAAGATCATCCTCGGCATCAACGAGAAGGCTCAAGGCGGTCGCGCGACCGCCAACCTCCCCCAGGGCTGGACGACCCTCGTCGACCCGTACTGGGTCGGCACCATGAGCGCGACCGTCGTCACCGGACCGTGGGCACCCACGATCACGATCAGCATGTCTCAGAACGCCGAGATCGGCTGGGCCGCAGCCACCGTACGCGGAGCGTCCTCCATCGAGGCCGGCACCGTCAAGAAACGCCAGGCCGAACCTGTCGAAACCAAGACCTGCACGGCGCCCGCGCTCGCGGGTGCTGGTCTCGCGCTCGGCTTTACTTTCGAGCGCACGAGTGCCGTCGAGTCATCTGAGCAGGTTACGGTCTCGGAGGGCTGGGAGAAGATCGAGTTCGCAGCGCAGGACGGCCTGAATTACCAGACTGTGACGCTCGCGAAGAGGGTCGCAGCCTCTCCCGCTGACCTGGTCGTGACCTACCCGAACGTCCAAGGGAGTAACGGAATCGGTGTCCAGGTGGTCGCCCGTGGCTGAGCTGACCATTTATCGCCGTCGACGCGACGGCGGTGACGTGCCCGGGGTCGTGCGCCGCCGACGGCGCGACGGGGGAGATCTTCTCCTGCGCCGCCGTGAGGCGACGACCCCGGTCACGCCGACCTCGACGGACGTCGTCGAGCAATTCCTCAAGCAGAAGCCCTTCTATATCGCGCATAGAATGGGCGGCACAGAGTATCCAGAATTCACACAGCGCGGTCTCGAAGCCTCGCTGCGCGCAGGCTTCAAGGCCCTGGAGATCTCCGTCCGTCTCTCTGCGAAGGGACCGAACGGAGAGCCCGCCGAATTCGTCGCGATCCACGACTGGAAAACGACGAGGACCGTGCCTGGCACGGACCTGCCGATCTGGTCTACCCCCTGGAGCACACTGCGCACACTCCAACAGGGAACGGGGCCGTTCATGCGGCTTCGCGACATCGTCGACCAGATCCCAGATGACGTGGTCCTCGCGATCGACCACAAAACGACGTCATCTGAGGACCAGCGAAACACTGCTGATCTGCAGGCCGAGGAACGGCTCTTTGAGTACCTCGACACCGCTTTCGGTGGGCACCCAGAGCGCCGCGTCATCTGGAAGATTTTCGCGAAGGGGACGAGCGCGGTGCGCGCGAAAGCACGCGGATACCGCACAATGGCAATGCTCTACCCCGCAGAAGTTCCCGCGGCTGACCTCGGCTCATGGGACATGATCGGCATGGAGTGGTCCGCGAGCGCGGACGTGTGGAATCGGATCAACGCAACCGGGAAGCCGACGATCGCGCACATCATCACCAACGAGGGACAGGCGAGGACGGCGCTCGATAAGGGCGCGTCCGGCCTCATGGCGTCCTTCCCGTCACGTGTGCATCCGTAGCAGCTGAGAGGCCCCACCCTGCCGGGGTGGGGCCTCTCTCGCTATTCAGGCTGGGCTGCGTACCGCTGTCGCTGGGCACGGCTGACGGCTCGGAATGTGTCGTCAGTGCGGGCGTTGGCTGCTGCTTGTGGGTCGCGGGCGCGGGCGAGCCGAGCGAGGTTCTCTGGGCTGGCTGCTAGTGCCCCTGTCCGCTCGCGGAGGCTGGCGGCGATGAGCTTCGTTGTGCGCGGCAGCTCGTAGGCCTCGCGGTATTCGGCGGCGCTCATGCCGTGAGTGCGCATGATGTGTGCGGCTAGGCTCAGGCAGGCTTTGCCGCACTCGTGGCAGATGAGCCGTCCTTCTTCGTCCTCTGTGATGCGTCCGTAGACCCCGGCGCCGACGGGCTGGCCGACGCGGGGTGCGGGCTCGTCGGCGTGCGGGCCTCGCGCCCGCTTGTAGTGCATGAGACAGAGGCCGTGTGAGATCGCGTCGCGGTCGCACCCCGGGGCCGAGCATAGGTTGGCCGGGGCGCCTGGGGAGCGGACCCAGCGGCGCTGAGCAGCCCACGCCTCGACAGCGGCGACGCTCCACCAGTAGGCATGGCCGACGCGGATAGGGCGCAGGCCCTCGCGGCGCATGGTCTGGCAGAGCTGAAGTACATCACGCTTGACACCGAGGAGGGCTGGCACCTCGGCGGTGGGCAGGTAGCCGCGTTCGCGGGCTTCGGTCTTGGTCATGACGGCGTCGACGTCTTGGCGCATGGTGTGGTCTCCTGCTGTGGGGGAAGGCCCCGGCCCCTTGTGGGGTCGGGGCCTTCTTCGTTCTGTCAGAGCGCGTGGTTGGCGCAGACGGCCCAGAAGTCGTCGTCGGTCACGACCTGGTAGTAGCCCTGGTCGTTCAGCCATTCGACATTGGCTTCGGGGTCGTAGGCGCGGTACCAGGCGAACGTCTCGCCGGCGATTGCCGCGACGTCGTGTTCGTCGGCGTAGTCGCCGAGGGCATCGGATACGGCGTCGCAGACGTCGCTCATGGTGGAGTAGCGCTGGTCGCAGCCGGTGGTCTCGATGATCTCGGCGAGCTGCTCGGCGGTTTCGATGTTGTTCATTGGTCTCTCCTTCTTTGAGGTTCGGGGGGCTTGTTCCCTCCCGATGACTTAACTATACATCGCGCGCGACGCATAGTGCAACCTGGAATGAATGTGACGTGTGCTACTTGGTGAGGTCGGTTCGCGCGCCCTGACCAGGGCGCGACGCCTGCCATGCGTCGATAGTCTCCGGTGCCCAGCCGCGCAGTGGGCCGGACGGAGTCGTGATGATGACATCCGCGTCGGGCATGAGGTCTTTGAGGATGTATGAGCGGATCGTGGGGACAGTGAGGCCGACGCGCTCTGCGACGGCGGCGGTCCCGAGGTACTCGGTAGTCATGGAGGGTCCTATCAGTCGTAGGGGGAGACGATCTCGACAGGAATGTCATCGTCGCTGAGGAGCTGGAAAGCGCGCCCGACGCAGGCGCGGTAGGCAGCGAGGGGTAGGCGCTGCGCCCATCGTGTGTGCTGCTCATAGTCTGCCTGTGTGGAGTAGGCGATGAGTGCGGTCGGGAGGCTGCGGACGGTCTCATCCTGGTCCTCGATGGGTGCGAGAAGCTCGTCGAGGCACTCGAGCGCCGTGTCCTCAAGATTGCCGAGGGTCATGTGGACGCTGAGTGGGTCTCGGGGCTCACTCTTGCCGATCTCCCAGGACCGGATAGTCCCCTCATTGACATCGAAGATCTCAGCAAGGTCGGCGCGACTGAGGCCGAGAGCTTCCCGTCGACAGCGCAGGCCGACTGGGGTAAGTGGATTGCGGGGCATGGTGTCTCCTGTCGTAGGGGGAGGCCCCGGAGCGTGCGCCCCGGGGCCTCGATGATTGGATCAGTCGAGGAAGCGCTCGACGTCGCCGCCGATCTCTTCGAGGACGGTGAGGGTTTCCCAGACGCTCGAGTAGCCGTCGGTCAGGGCCTGCGACTCGCACTCGGCGGCGATCGCGTTGTAGATGCCGTCGCGCGAGCCGTCGGCGAAGTTGTACTCGCCGAAAACGCGGGCGTCGTCGGCCTCGGTGTAAGCCAGCGGAATCTCAGCGATCTTGAAGCCGTTGGAGGCGAGCAGCTCGCGATCCTCGCCGCTCATGCGGACGGCGGCTTCAATGAGGGCTTCGCGCAGATCTTCGATCTCATCGCCGGGGAGGCTCTTTTCAAACCATTCCTCAGCGGTCTCGCGCTCACCATCGACGATGAGGTAGCGGGCAAAACGGTCGGCGTTGGTGTCGGTGATGTAGGAAACGGTGGACATTGTTGATCTCCTTCTTTGAGGTTCGGGGGGCTTGTTCCCTCCCGATGACTTAACTATACATCGCGCGCGACGCATAGTGCAACCTGGAATGAATGTGATCTACAAAACAATAGCACTCAGATAAGGACGTGCGAGTCCATACGTGCCGCCAAGGCCGCGTCGCGCTCGCGGGTCGCATGCTGGTACCGCAGCGCGACGTCGACGTCGCTGTGCCCGCCACGGTGAAGCAGCTCGGCGAGCGTGGCGCCCTGCTGCGCGAAGATCGTGAGGCCAGTGTGCCGCAGATCATGGAATTTGAACCAGGGGATGCCCGCGTCCTGGCGTGCACGCTCCCAGGCCCCGCGCAGGCTATTAGGGTGCAGCGGCAGGCGCGGCGATCGCTCGGAGGCTAGAAGCCAGGACGTGCCCGAAGGCTCAACATAGGACTCAAGGTGAGAGCGCAGCGCCGGAATCAGCGACGCGGGGATGACTATCTCGCGGACGCCGGCGGCGCTCTTCGGCGGCAGCTCGACCGGCCCCTCCCCCGCTAGATACTGGACCTGTCGCTCGATACGGAGAGTCGCGGGCGTGGAGTCGAGGTCGAGGTCGCGGCGTTGCAGGCCGGTCAGCTCACCGAGCCGCGTCTGGCACCACGCGGCGAGTAGGACGGCGATGCGCAGGCGTGCGGGCATGGCGTCTGCGGCGGCTCGGACCTCCTCGGGTGTAGCGACCTGGCGCTCGCGCTCGCGGACGGGCCGATGCTTCTGTCCCTCGGGCACCTTGCACGGGCTCGCCTCAATGAGGCCACTCTTCACCGCGGCGTTCATACAGGTCGACAGCGTCATATAGAGAGGCCGCACGACGCCCGGACCTTTGGCCTGCCAGACACTCTGATACCAGGTATCGACGTCGTCGACGCTGATCGCCCCGAGGGGCTTCGCGCCGAAGGTGGGGACGAGATGCCGCATCCGATAGGTGTGCGTCTGGATCGTCTGAGGGGTCCGGCCTAGTCGCTCGAGCGACGCGAGCCACCTCTCCGACCACGCCGCGAAGGTCATCGCCGCACGCTCAGCGGCGAGTTCCTGCGCGCGCTCGCGCTCGCGGCTCTCCTTTGGGCTGGTCCAGGTGCCCTCGCTGATCTCTGCCTCGACGTGTGCGAGGAAGGCGCTCGCGTCGGCCTTGCGGACGAACGACCGCCCGGCGGTGTACTTGCCGCCGTCCGGCCCTGTGTATCGGACCTCGAAGCGCCCGCTTCGAGCCTTCCTGATCGAGCCGAAGGCTCTGCGTCCGCTCATGTCTGTCTCCTCGTCGGGGAAGTGGCGCAGAATCTTTTTCCACACACTGCGCCACGCCTGCGCCACTGCCAATGATATATCCTGCTGCATCCTGATATATAGATGAGCGCATGGGTAGACGGCGAAAATCGCATGAGGGCAACGAAAACCCCGGAATCTCAATGAGACTCCGGGGTGTTTGTGGAGATGGGGGGAATCGAAACGAAGGCCCCTAACCGCAACGGAAAGTACGCGCGCAGCTTCGCGTGCGCCACTACAGCGCCACAAGAATTAGCGGAATATGCGGCCCCAGCCGCCGGGCTTCGGGGCGGGCTGCTGAGGCGCACCGGGCCAGCGGATAGGCGCGGGCGGAGCTGCGTGTGCGGGCTGAGCCTGCGCGGCCTTCACGGCGGCGCGCGTGTGCGCGACAAATCGCATGAGGCCGTCAACAGTCTTGCGCTCGAAGTGGAGAGTCAACAGGGCGTTGCGCGTCTCGATCATGAGCCACTTGTCGCCACCGCTCTTTTTCTTTGCGGCGAACGCGAGGATCCCGAGCGCGACGAGGCGCGTCGCGGTGACGCGAGCCTGCATGGCCTCGCCGTCCTCGACCTCAACGCTGACGACATCAGTCAGCGGGATCCGCTGGATTGGCTCACCGCGCCGCTTCGAGTCATACAGGAGCTCAGTGTCAGTGCAGATGATCTCCGCAGGATCGGATGAGTAGAGGCGGAAAGCGCCTTTAGGGCGGTGCATAGCTCCTCCTTTGAGTGCGACCTACCTATGTGGGCAGTCTACAGCTCGTGCGAGGACGTGGAGACTATTCCGGAGAGGCTTCGTCCAAGAGGCGCTGCTCAGCCTCGGCAGCTACATCAGCGCCGCTAACACCGAGCGCCTCGCACATCGCACCGAAGTCGCTCATCGTGCAAACCGTGTCACCCGCGAAGATCTTGTAGCAGCGCGCGCGAGTGATGCCGGCTCGCTCAGCGAGCCGGTCGATAGTGAGGTCCAGACTTTGCAGACGCTCCTTGAGTACAGCTAAGACAGCGCGTTCAAAGGGACTCGATTTAAGAGATCTGCTTCCCATGAGGTAAGCATATCTACTTTTGTAGACCCATGTCACATGAAAACGAGTTGCAAAATCTCTATTTGTAGACTTATATAGTAGTCATTGGTCTACAAATGTAGAAAGGAACCATGAGATGACGGTCGCAGCCGTAATCAAGAGCATGGCCCGTGAGCTGGGCATCTCTCAGACGGAGCTTGCTGCCCGCGCTCGTATGAGCCGCGCGAGCCTGTCCCTCAAGCTCAATGCCCGCCGAGATCTGACCTTGCCGGAAGTTGAGCGCCTCGCGGAAGTCCTCGGCATCACAGTCCGAGACCTCCTCAACCGCGTCGAACGCGCCGAACGCGAACGCGCCGAACGCGAACGCGACCACGCCGAACGCGAACGCGAACGCGTCGAACGCGAACGCGCCGAATGCACCAGTGACCTCAAGTACAAGGAGGTCGAAGATGGGAAATACGCGATAGCGGATAAGCCGACCGGCGTCATTCTCATCAGTGCAGCCCACGGCAGTATCTACGACGAGGATGAGCCGTCATGCGCGACGCCTACATGGTGATCATCTGCATGATTATCGCGGTCGCCGCAATCCCGGTCTTCTTCTGCGTCGGATACCTCCTGTTTGTCTGCGGCGGACGCGCGTTCGAGGCAGCACTCGACTCGCTTGAAGCGCTCGCTGATATGGGCCTCGACGCAGGTGAATGGATCGCCGAAAAGATCGACAAGGCGGTGTCAAGGAAATGACCACAGTCGCCCCGTTCGCACCCGACCGCTGGTACTCAGCCCAGCAGGTCCAGGACACCCTCAGCCTCTCCCGCTCAACCGTCGAGCGCCTCGGAGTCGAAGGCAAAGTCGCCGCAATCAAGATCGGACGCTCAGTCCGCTACAGCGGCGACGATCTCAACCGCCAGTGCCAGAGCCTCGGCTCCGGCCTCACCGAAAAGAAGAGCTCCCAGCGGTAGAAGCGCTGGGAGCAGCAGAACCCCTAGAGAAAGAAGATTCCGTGAACAAGCCTAACACACGCCGCCGCCACCTGCGGCCCTGGCGAACCCTCATCGGAGGCGCGTCACTCGCCGCCGCCCTCACCCTCGGTTTCGCGATGCGGGGCCTCGGCAACCCCGACGGCCTCCCCGAGTGGACCTTCTTCCCGGCCCTCGGCCTCCTCGCGCTCGCGGTCTGTTTGATCCGTGCGGACTGGAAGGCGGGCCGGCTGTGAACGCCTCGATCATCTTCCTCGCTGTTGTCCTCCTCTTCGTCGGATGCGGACTGCTCACCTGGATCGCAGTCCGAGGGGCATCGCGCGCGGCCTCCATCGAGGAGATCGCCGCTCGCATGCAGCGCGCCGCATCGAAGGCCCGCGCGAAGGGGACAACGCTACTCGAGCGTCACGTCGACTTCGACTACTACGACGTCGACGGAGAAGCGCCGCTGCCTCACCTGATCTGCCTGGCGACGCAGGACGTCATTATCGAGGCCGAGCTGAACAATTGCTTCGCGCTCGATACGCCGAAGATCGCGGTCGATCTTGATCGCCAGCAGATTCACGTGACCCTCGAAGTGCTGCGGCTCGATGAGCCGAGCGTGGAGGCGCGGGCCTGATGCCGATGCCTCAGTCACTCCGCCTCGAAGCGTCCGACGACCGCCCCTGCCACGACGAAGCCGCACGGGAGATCGTGCGGCAGGCAAGGAAGCGAGCGCTCGCGTATCCCACCGAGGCTCACGACTCCCAGAACCGCGCCCCGCGCGGGCTCACCTACTACCCCTCAACAAAAAAACACCACAAGGAGACAGACCGATGACCACGAAGAAGATCTGGGCGGCAGGCACTGCCCTCACCCTCGCAGCGCTCGCGCTGCCCTACGGCGCCGCATATGCCGCCGACGAGGCCGCGCCGGCCATGACCGCGCAGGTCACCAAGGCGACCTCATCCTCCAGGCAGACCTCGTCTGAGGTGACCGTCGAGGGCACCTGGTCCGCGCCGAAGCTCGCGGTCGGCCAGCAGTTCACGGTAGCCAGCAAGGACGGCGGCTTCAAGTGGCTGGCCTCGTTCCCGTTCGTCCTCGACGACGGGACCAAGATCGGCGCCTGCGCCGCCGACGAGGCGACGCTGACCTGCACAGTCACGGACGTTCCCTCCGCCTACGCGGACAAGACCGACGTGACCGGAAACTTCCATGCCCGCGCGCGTCTTTCGGACGCCGCAGTCGGCACCGAGGACACGCAGATCGTCGTCAACGGCAAAGTCACTCGCACGCTCGTCTGGGGCGACCGTGACGGCTCGGGCACCTGCTCGAACGATTGCGCGTCGCCCGCGCACTTCGAGTACGCGGCACCAGAGACGATCAAATTCGGGTGGACCAATGCCGACAAGTCGATCAGCTGGGGCATCAAGTGGGCCGTCGAGGCAGGCAAGACCTACACGCTGACGGACGAGACGAACGCTCTCCCGAAGGCCGTGAAGTGCACGTCGGGCCCGACCTGGGATCCGGCGACTACGACCTGGACTGACGGGTCTCTCGACGAGTCCGCGCACGTGCTGACGTTCACGCCGCCCGCCGGCTCGCTGGTCTGCGTCGTCTATCCTGCGGCGACCCCTCACGTCGAGGGTCAGGACGCCTACACCAACCGAGCGACGATCAACGGCCAGAGCCTTGAGGCAACCGCGACGATCAAGGCCTCGGGCGGTACAGACGGCGACGGCAAGACCAAGCCTCAGCCCGCACCGGTCCCCACGCCTGACCCGAGTATGCCGACGCCTGCGCCTGTTCCCTCTCCTCTCCCGAAGCCGTCACCGAAGCCGACCCCGGACACCGTGAAGCCCGCGCCCGCGCCGACGACCGCCCCTGACCCGCAGGAGCGCCTCGCCAAGACTGGCGCGACCGCCAACGGACTTTTGCTGATGATCGGCGCAATCTTGGGCGGCGCAGGCGCTGGCCTGCTCATCCTCCACCTGCTTGAAGGCCGTAAGCCCGAAGAGGAGACCGCCCGATGAGCGCAAAGCCCCTCACAAACCCGGTGACGCTCACCCTCGACCTCGTCGACCTCCACTGGCTGCATAACTTCCTCAAGGATGAGCGCCTCTCCGTTGAGATCGACCACGAGGAAGTCGACTCGCTCCACACCGACGTCGCTATCCGCGCAGCAAAGGTAGCGCTCAACCACGAGCACGAAAGGATGTCGAAGGTCATCGATGCTCTGGACGTTGCTATTGCCGCAGATGACGCGCGCGACGCAATCGCGAAGACGATCGCCGCCACAATGCCTCCCGTCGCATAGCCCCGACCGCCTAATCAACGAAGGAGACGAAATATGAGGTTCAAGAAGAAGATCACCGTCGAGCTTAACCAGGTCGACGCAGCAATCGCAGCCGTCCTGCTAGCAGAGCGCGCCGGCACCACAGCCTTCAATGCGCTGCTCTCAGACAAGACCGCAGAAATTGGCGGGACCACCAACAGAGGGGAACGCGCGCTCGCGGACGCGTACCTCAGAGTCGGCAACGCTCTGACACTCGCGATCATGGGTGAGAAGGGCAATCAGGGCTTGCAGAGTACAGGGACGCTTGCCCGCAGTACCGCGCTGATGGCCGACGCCATGCGGGCATCAGTCGCGGTCTCGGGAATGAGCAAGGACGAATCATGAAGGTCGCACACGTTGCCGTTTACCTCGATGCCGAGCAAGCGAAGCTGATCCGCTGGGATGCACAGGAGGCTGTCCTCGCTGCGGATGAGGATCTGGAGCTCACGCAGAAGCTGCACGATGTGAACGCGCGTCGCCTCGCTCGCGAAGCGATCAGCGCGAAGCGGGACATCTACCAGGAGATCGTCGATAAGGCTCAGGAAGCCTGCGAGAAGCTCAATAACGGCGAGTGCGAGTACGTCGACGACGTCGACTAGTTCCCCCGTCTGCTCCCCGCTGAGCGCGGCCACGGGGAGGCCACCCGCAAACCAAGAAAAACACGGCGGGACCGGCTATAAGACCGCGCAGCCCGACGAGCAGACCCCCGGGTGCGAGTCCCGGGCGGGCACGAAGCCCGCACCAGCGAGTGCAGGGCAAGAACCCCTAGAGAAGGACCATCAATGACCACCATCAACGAGATCAAGGACAGGCTGAACGCCGTGGCGTTCGCTGGGCGCAGCTACGCAGGCGCAGATCGCGCCGCGATCGCGAAGGCCTACACAGACGCTGTCGCTGCCTTCGATCAGAATTCCGCCGTCGATATGGCTTACCTCCTCGACCGTATCGAGGAGCTGCAGAAAGCGATCATCGCCGCTGCGGCCGAGCTCGCCGCAGCCGCCGTCTCCGTCGCAGACCGCTACGCCGGCAACGACGCCGAGACACTCGAGATCCGCCTCATGATCGGCGACCCCATCGACAAGCTCGTCAACATCGCGCAGGGCGCCGCGATCACCACCGAGGAGGCTGGAGAATGAGAACTGCAGGACTCCTGAGCATCGAATGGGAGATCACTGACCAGCATCTACCCATGCCGCACCTCGTCGCAACGGCCTGCGCAGCGTTCGTCGAGGAAGTAGAGCGCCGCGGCCTCGTCATCCGCTCCGGCCCCACCCCAACAGTCCTGCACGGTCTCAGGCTCGTCCAGGTCACGGGCAAAGTCGGCAAGCCTGCCGACGCCGCCGAGGAGCCATGCCCGCCGCACACGCTGCGCCGTTGCCCCGCGTGCGGTGTCCACATCTACGACCTGACCGATGTTGAGGGAGCCGACAAGTGATCGAGATCAAGCCCGTGCGCACCGTCAACGCCTACCGACGCTGCCCCGTCTGCCGCACACAGCTCGCGCCGAAAGGCTCAAACGTCCGCATCACCATCGACGCCGAAAACGAAGCCACCGCAATTGAAGCGTTCACCCACAAAGCCTGCGCACAAACCGTCATCAGCTTCACCCGCGCTCGCGGATACACGCCTGCCGAGCTCGTAGAGGTCGGCGTCTGGGCTGAGGAGCAGCGATGAGGCTCCCGATCAGGATCCAGCGCCGCCGCGCTCGCGGCTGGAAGATGCCGGCGCACACGAAGTATGTAGGGCGAGGAAGCCTATACGGCAATCCGTTTAGGGTCGCACGGTCGGCGCGTGAGCTTGAGGAGGGCGGCGAGCTTGTTGTCGCGTCGGCGGATGAGGCTGTCGCTCGGTATCGCGAGTGGATCGAGCAGACACGCGAAGGCCGGTTCGTAGCGTCATGCGCAGCCCGGAATCTGTGGGGCTTGGACCTGGCTTGCTGGTGCAAGCTCGATCAGCCTTGCCATGCAGATGTGCTCTTGGAGATCGCGAACCCGCGCGGTGAGCGCGAGTTCGAGAACCGTTATTACAGGATGTGGGACCGAGACGAGGCCGCAGAATGACAACTGTCGGCAGTCTCTTTACTGGCTACGGCGGTCTAGATATGGCCGTGCGTATGGCCCTTGATCCGGCTGCGCAGGTCGCTTGGACGAGCGACGTTGAGCCGGGGCCGTGCAGGCTTGCTGAGGTGCGCTGGCCGAGTATCCCGAATATCGGCGACATCACGCAGGTTGATTGGTCGGGAGTCGAGCCGGTGGACATTATCTGCGGTGGCTCGCCGTGTCAGGATCTGAGCCTCGCGGGCCGGCGCGCGGGCATGGCTTCGGGCACGCGCTCGGGCCTCTGGGAGTCGATGTTCGAGGCAATCAAGACGCTGAGGCCGCGTCTGGTGATTTGGGAGAACGTGAGAGGAGCGCTGACAAGTGGAGCGTTCAGTCTGGTGGAACAAGAATCGCGACTGCTGGGAGACCGAGCAGATGGACCTTCTCTCAGGGCAGCAGGCCGTGTGGTCGGAGATCTGGCCGGCCTCGGGTATGACGCGCAATGGTGCGTTGTCCGCGCTTCCGACGTCGGCGCCCCTCACCAGCGAGAGCGTTTTTTCCTTACTGGCCACCCCGCAGGCGAACCTTGGCAGCTGCGGGGGATCGCAGCCGCCGGAGAAGCGCAGGGAGGGCGGGCACTCGGTGAGTCTCGCGGATCAGATCGAGCACCTGGTGCCCTGATCCCGACGCCGACTGCGTCGGACCACAAGGCCGGTCGTCATCAGGAGGGGACGGGCATGAGTCTCTCGCAGGCGGTGCAGATGTTACCGACGCCGCAGGCGACGAACGCAACGGCATCCTCGACCGGCTACGGGGCGAATCTCCACGAGGTAGCTCGCGAGCTACTGCCTACCCCGTCTGCGTCTGACGCGATTATGGGCCTTCCTCGGACGAGCGGTCGCCCGCCGGAGAAAGCGACGAAGCTCGCGACGCGGATCGAGTACACCGACTTCGGGATGTACGCGCCCGCGATCGCGCGCTGGGAGCAGATGCTCGGTCGTCCGGCTCCGGCTCCGACTGTCCCGCCGACTCGCGAGGGGGGGCGAGCACGGCTCTCGACTCGTTTCGTCGAATGGCTCATGGGATTACCCGAAGGGCATGTGACCGGCGAGGATCTCGGGCTGACGCGCGAGCAGCAGCTCCGCCTCCTCGGGAACGGCGTCGTCCCGCAGCAGGGCGCAGCCGCTATCTACCAGCTCACCAAGATCGCCATTAAGGAGGCAGCATGAGCAACCTCGACCCGCTCAAGGATCTCGACGGCGTCCAGGACTTTCAGGAGCGTGCGATCGTTCGCGCAGTTCGCCTGACTCGCGATAACGCAGACGAGATCGCCCGCCGCGCGCGAAAGCGTGTGAACTTCACGTTCGAGGGGAAGGTGATGCTGTGCGATCAGAACCTCTCGATCTGGGCGCTCGAGGGCGACGTGATCTTCGCCCGTCCCGGAAGTATGAGGCTATCGATCCGCATCGAGGAGGACTTCCTCGCCTGGTACACAAAGCCCGGCGAACAACTCACAGAGGAGGACCTGTGATGAGCCGGACGCTCGTCTGGGAATCGCGGAGCATACCGTTGACCCGCAGCAAGCTGCTCAGCGCAAACGACAAGATGCACTGGGCCGCGCGCTCGCGGCTCACGAAGCAGCTACGCCAGTGGGGCTACTTGCTGGGGCGAGAGGGCGCGGGCGTCGCACGCCTGGGGTTGCAGCACGCTCGGGTCGAGATGGAGTTCGCATATCCGGATCGTCGTCGGCGTGACCGCAGCAATCTCGCGCCGACGGTAAAGGCGCTCATGGATGGACTGATCGACGCCGGGCTCCTGCCTGACGACTCGGATCGGTTCCTCGACGGCCCACACACGGTGATCGCAGATCGCCTAGCGGGGAAGCACTTGAACCTCCCGATGTATGAGGTCCGCGTGCTCGTGTACGCGGACACCGAGAAGAAAGAGAGCAAGTAATGGCTGGAGAAACCGTCATCACTGTCATCGGTAACCTGACCGCTGACCCCGAACTGCGTTGGACGCAGTCCGGCGCCGCCGTCGCAGACTTCACCGTCGCATCGACCCCGAGAGCCTACGACCGTAACGCCGGTGAGTGGCGCGACGGCGACACCCTCTTCATGCGCTGCTCCGTGTGGCGCGAGACCGCTGAGAACGTCGCCGAGTCGCTGCGTAAGGGCATGCGCGTCATCGTTCAGGGTCGCCTCACCCAGCGCTCGTACGACACCCAGCAGGGCGAGCGCCGCACGGTCGTTGAGCTGCAGGTCGACGAGGTCGGCCCCTCCCTGCGCCGCGCACGCGCGCAAGTCACCCGCAACCAGGCGCAGCCCGCGAGCGCGGGCGGCTTCGGGGCGGGGTCTGCGTCTGGTTCTGTGGAGGGCGGGTGGGCGCCGAGCGCGATGCTCGACGCACCGCAGCATGATCCGTGGGGAGCGCCTGCTGCCCCGTCTGAGCCGCCGTTCTGATGGAGCGGCACTGTCCGGATTGCGGCGAGGTTCTCGCTGCAGGGCACGCGCGCTGTAGGCCATGTTTCCGGCGGTTTGAGGCTGAGTATCAGCGGAAAACTGAGCGTGACTGGATGAGGCGCAACTTCCCGAAGTTCCGGCCCCGGGACTTGTTCCCGGAGGACGGCTGGGAGCCAATGGAGATTAAGCGAGTGAATGTGAAGGAGGGCGAGTAATGGCCTGGGTGCGGGTAGGAGACGAGGCGCTGAGTCATCCGAAGCTCATGGGTTTGTATGACGTTGAGGGGGCCGAGGACATCTCGATAATCGAGATGTTCGGTTTCCTCATGGCGCTGGCAACGTACTCGGCCAAGCACCTAACCGATGGAATTATCGAGAGGGGCGCTGCCTTCCGCGACGGCGATCGTTCGCGGAGTGCGCACCTGATTGACGTCGCGGTCGTTGCGGGCCTGCTCACGTGGGTTGAAGTAGAGGGCAAGCGCAAGCTGCGCCTGTTCACGGACGAGGAGTTTATCCACGTCCAGCCCCGTGAGGAGGTCATGCGCCGCCGCGCACGGTCGCGGGAGAATCGCGACCCGAACAAGAAAGCTGCTGTGATCTTCCGCGACGGCGACCAGTGCCGGTACTGTGGGAAGGTCGTGCGCTGGACCGGCCCGACCGGGTACAACCTCGGCACGCTCGATCATGTTGACCCTGACTCGCTGGGGGACGCCTCGGTCGATGGTCTCGTGGTCGCTTGCCATGAGTGCAATTCTTCGCGCGGTCACGCGCGGGAGTCGTTCGACGCGGCCTCGCCGCTGCGTCCTGTCCCGACTGCGCCTTATTACGGTGTGTGGTCGGCAGAGTTCCTCACTCGTTACGGATATGAAGCTGCGCCGTCCGTGGATCCGGGTACGCCCGTTGACCCCGCCTCAGAGCCGCCCGCGAGGGGCGTGCTCCCGGGCCGAGGGTCCGGGGAGCCTGTTGACCCCGGGCGCGGCTCCAGCGGCCCCGCTGAGGCCGTTGTGCGTGACCCCGGCGCGTCCGAGCGACGCGCGTCCGAGGGTCCGCGTATTCGACCTAGTTCGGACTCAAGTCCGAACCTCAGTCCGACGTCGAAGGGTATCAGGTCGAATACTCTCGGGTCGGGTAGGGACGGGACGGGACGGGCAGGCCAGGGAAGGGCAGGCACGGGCCAGGCAGGGAAGGGCCAGGCAGGGAAGGGCCAGGCCGGGCACCCGCGATCCCCTCAGCAGCAGCAATCAAGCAAGCGGAACCGTAGAAGGAGAAGAAGATGAGCGATGAGCAGATGGGCTTTGACAAGTTAGAGGATGCAGTGGCAGCTCTGGTGAGTGAGCGGGGGCCGGGCAGGCTTGTTGGTGCATGGGAGATCATGATTGAAACGATCGACCCGATGCGCCCGGACATCACAGCTTGGATGACCGAGGGTAACGGCTCGATGCTGGCTCGGCGCGGCCTCATTGAGGTATGCCGCGACCAGTACAGGAAAGGTATAGAGGACACGACAGATGAGTGAGACGATGAACGACCGGACATGTCCTGTAACTGGTGAGCCTCTCCTCGATGGAGAGTTCCTGTCTCGTGGCGGCGCTGCCCGCGTCCGTGTGGCGACCGCATCGATGCCCGGCCTGATGAGTGACCTCGCCTATGCTGCGTCGCACGGTGTGCGCACGGGTGAGCAGGTCGGCGGCTCGGGTGTCCCGTCGTCGCGGGCGCCGCTCAACCTCGCGCTCATGATCGAGGTCGACGAGATGTGCGACTCGATCCTCACCTGGGCAACGCTCCTCCTGTCGCACGTGATGGGGCCGGCCTACTGGGTGAAGCAAGGCAACTGGTGGGGCGTGGCGGATGTGTTCAAGACTCATGAGGATAAGCTGCGACGCTGGCCCGAGGCAGCTCAGTGTGCGGACGAGGTTCTCTACTCGGTCGCCCGCTTGGAGCGCCTCGCCTCTCCCGGCAGGCAGCGTCTCGTGTTCGTCGGAGAGTGCAGCGCCTGCGGGGCAGACCTACTGGTCCGCGACCCAGATGAGGAGACGACGACCTGCCGGGAGTGCGGAGCGGTCGAGCAGATCGCCGACGCCTGGGACCGGCTCCTCACGAAGGCGCGTGAGTCTCTGCTGCCTCGCACTCGAGCAACTCGCGTCGCTGAGATCCTGGCAGGTGTGCAGGTCAAGGACTCAACCGTGAGGAAGTGGCAGCAGCGAGGGAGGGTGGCCCCGGCATCGAGGGAGGGGGGCATCCGTCTGTACAGGGTGGGGGACATTGAAACTCTTGCTCTCCAGCACTTGACCAGCTCGTAGCGCGTGTCGCTTGCGCGCGCGGGTGTCACGGTGTATTTTGCTAACGTGGCCCCGCGCGTAAGCGATGGGGCTTCTGCCTTATACGGCATCCGCGCACATGCGTTGACCCCCGCTCTTCTCGGCCCCGATGGAGCGGGGGTCTCCGCATACCTGGGAGGTGGTCGATGTGGCGACCTCACGCACAGGCACTGCGCAGTACAAGCACTGGCGCAAGCGAGTGCTGATCGCAGCTCGCGACGCCGGCATCGCGCAGTGTCCACACTGCGGCGTGCGCCTGGACTACACGCGAGGACTGCAGCCGAACTCCGCCGAGCCGGATCACATCCTGCCGGTCCGTTGGGGTGGAAAGAACACGCTCGAAAATGGTCGAGTCCTTTGCCGCAGGTGCAATCAATCTCGTGGAGACGGGACGCGCCCGAAGGTGAAGCCGCGCAGAGCGGCCTCCGTTGACGTAGACTGGTGACAGATTCAGTCGGCGGATACGGGGGTTTACCCCTCCCCCCGCCTACCCCTAGCC
>NZ_JACD01000073.1:0-18509 GCF_000517825.1 Prevotella sp. ICM33 | reverse complement strand
ATAGTAAATAAAGGGATTACAAGAGATTTTAGGTCTCTTTTTGTCACTTATACCAGGATTCGCAATACTTGCAATCCTCATTATTAGCCACTGATTACTATCTGATTCAGCCTCTTTCTTGTTTTGTTTACCTACAAGTAAAAGTTTTTTCCCCAGAACTTTCCAGTAAACACTTCTTATGTTAGTTCACTCTCTTTAGCTCACAGCATGCCTTATAATAAGCATAACGACTTTATATGCCCATCTTTAACTAACTTATTATTGCTCCGCACATATCGTGCTGACGCCCCGCACACATCGTGCTGTTGGTAAACACCATTAGTGCTGAGTGCTAAACACCTTGCAATATATTGCCGAAACGAACTCAACTTGCTACTTTTCTCCAGCGTAACTACCCTATCACCAAGGCAAATCGAAGTCCTAAAGCATTCGCAATTTGCATAAAAGTAGAAAGCTGCATATCACTGTTTCCACGCTCAATATTTGAGATATACTCTCGTTTCTTACCTATCTTATCCGCCAACTGTTGCTGCGTCATCTTCTGCTGCTTGCGCTGTTCCTTTAGCAGTTCTGCATAATAGTAAGCCTTGGCACGTGCCTCAAACTCTTCGCGTTCAGGCGATCCAAGTTCCCCATATTTCTCTGTTAAGTGCTCAGAAGAGGTACGTAACTTTGCTAACTTATTTTCATCTAACTTTATCATATCTTATTCCTCCATATAATTTTCCAACAATCTATAAGCCTTGCTTATCTCACGTTTATATTGTTTCGTATCTTTCTTTAAGAAAGAATTAAGATACAAAATCTTTGTTGCTTGCATAAAACTGGGAGCATTCACCGCAAACAGAATTGTGCGATACTCATTACTACCCAAGGAAATACGTGCTTCATAAAGATCTGTATTCTCTAAATGCTTCACATAATTCTTTTTTACGACATCTTGTGTTTTAATAATATGCTCCACATAATCGTATTTCTCTTTAGTTTTTGAATCCAAGCCTGCATAATAGGCTTCATACTCTGGCGAGTAGATGACTTCTCTTACAACTTTATCCATAAGCAAAGGTAATAAATAGATTACATATATCCAAATAAAAGGAACAAATTAATTACATTATTAAGATTTACAACAGAATTACGGTTAACAATAAGTAGATTAAAGCTCAGAGGTTTGTATTCAGGTCATAGATTAAGAAAATCTCTATTATATGCTGTAGGGACACACGAACCGTGTTTCCCTACAGATAAAGAGCTATACACTCATTAATAATGATGTATTGTATTAGTTAGCCATCTCTGACAAGAACTTAATGCGTACAAGCCGAATTTCTTCTTCGCTATAGTCGCTATCTAATTCTTCCATTGCTGCATCGAGACTATCTGTCTCGCTATCCATAAAGTAGTCGTAGATATCATCTATCTGGTCCTCATCATACACATCCTCAAGGAAGTAGTCTATATTGAGTTTTGTTCCACTATAGACAATCTCTTCGATCTTTGTCAGTAGGTCATCAAAATCAAGTCCCTCTGCTGTGGCAATATCATCAAGCGGTAACTTTCGATCGATACTCTGAATTATCTTTACCTTCTGCATAGACTTTTTTGCAACTGTTCTAACGCGTAGTTCTTCTGGTCGCTCAATGTTATTCTCTTCGCAATGTTGCTTTATCAACTCACAAAACTCTTTACCATAACGCTTTGCCTTACCTGCACCAACGCCTTGGATATTTTGTAATTCTTGTTCATTGATAGGATACATCATTGCCATCTGCTCCAAAGAAACATCTTGGAAAATAACATAAGGAGGAATCTCTAACTTGTGTGCTATCTTCTTACGAAGGTTCTTCAGCATGGAGAAGAGTTCTGGATCGAGGACCGCTGTACCCATCATTGGCTCATCATCCTCGTCCTCCTCCTTAAATTCGGTATCCATGACTATCATGAATGACTCTGGCGACTTCAAGAAACGTTTACCAGCAGCAGTCAGCTTTAGCAAACCGTAGTTCTCTACATCCTTCTTAAGATAACCTGCTAAGAGTGCTTGACGTACGACTGGGTTCCAAATCTTTGGATTCTCGTCTTCACCCTCTCCAAATTCGTCTAACTCATCATGCTTATGATCTTTCTGATCATCGGTAGCTCTGCCACGTACGAAGTCGATAACATACTCTTGACGGAAATTCTCCTTCAATGTTTTCACTGCTTGGAGAATAATAAGAAGTTGCTTCTGTGCTTCAATCTTCGTCTTTGGATGAAGACAGTTGTCGCACATAGCACAGTTACACTTTGGATAATCCTCACCAAAGTAATGTAGCAACATCTTTCTACGGCAGACAGATGACTCTGCATAGGCTTCTGTTTCTTGTAACAACTGACGACCGATATCTTGTTCTGCAACAGGCTTTCCCTCCATAAACTTCTCCAGTTTATTAAGGTCTTTCTTAGAATAGAACACAATACAGATACCTTCTTCGCCATCGCGCCCTGCTCGTCCTGTTTCTTGATAATAGCCTTCAAGACTCTTCGGAATATCATAGTGTATTACAAAACGTACGTCTGGTTTGTCAATACCCATACCAAAGGCTATCGTTGCCACAATAATATCCAACTCTTCCATGAGGAAGTCGTCCTGTGTCTTAGAGCGTGTCTCAGAATCAAGTCCCGCATGATAAGGAGCTGCCTTGATATCATTAGCTTGCAAGATAGCCGCCAACTCCTCCACCTTCTTACGCGAAAGACAATAGATAATACCACTCTTACCGGTATGCTGTTTGATAAACTTGATAATCTGCTTATTCGTATCGTCATCACTCTTCTTCGGACGTACCTCATAATAAAGGTTCGGACGATTGAAAGAGCTTTTGAACTCGGCACAATCCTCAATACCTAAGCTACGTACAATGTCCGTACGCACCTTATCAGTAGCCGTTGCAGTGAGTGCAATAACAGGAGCAGTGCCAATCGTTTCGATAGCACAACGAATCTTACGGTACTCTGGTCGGAAATCATGTCCCCACTCCGAGATACAGTGTGCCTCATCGATAGCGTAGAAACTAATCTTCACTGACTTCAAGAACTCCATATTCTCTTCCTTGTTCAAGGACTCTGGAGCAACGTAGAGCAGTTTTGTACGACCAGAAACGATGTCTGCACGTACCTGATCGATTTCAGCTTTCTTCAAAGAAGAGTTGAGATAATGTGCTACACCATCCTCCTCGCTGATTCCATTGATGACGTCCACTTGGTTCTTCATCAATGCAATGAGCGGAGAAACGACAATCGCCGTTCCCTCCATAATCAATGAAGGAAGTTGATAGCAAAGACTCTTTCCACCACCAGTAGGCATCAGTACGAAAGTGTCGTGTCCGTCAAGAAGATTACGGATAATAGCCTCCTGGTCGCCTTTGAATTTATCAAAGCCAAAATAGTGTTTTAGTTTTTCGGTAAGATTGACTTCTTGTGTCATGTTAATAGCTGGGTATTTTCCGATTCTTTACGGTTTCTGTAGAAATTACACAGCCTACTGACGCGAAGGATTCCTCACATCAGTAGGCTGTATATATAGGTTTTATGAGACTGTATTCGATTTCTGAATATGAGCCTTATCAAGTTGTTGACGAACATATTCTTCCGTCACCTCAAATGACTTTATACGTCGTGAAGGTACGTCGAACATAGCATCCATCATCACAGCCTCAACGATTGAACGCAATCCACGGGCTCCAAGCTTATACTCTACACCCTTGTCTACGATGTAATCAAGTGCTGCTTCGGTGAAAGTCAACTCAATGCCATCCATCTTGAACAACTTTATATACTGCTTCACGATAGAGTTCTTTGGCTCAACAAGAATCTTACGCAATGCCTCGCGGTCAAGCGGATTAAGATAGGTAAGCACTGGCAAACGTCCAATAATCTCAGGAATAAGACCAAATGACTTCAAGTCTTGAGGAAGGACATACTTCATCAAGTCGTTCTTATCTATCTTCGCAACGTTCTGCACAGAGTTGTAACCAACCGTGTGCGTATTCATTCGCTGTGCTATCTTACGCTCGATACCATCGAATGCACCACCACAGATGAAAAGAATGTTGCGAGTATCAACGTGAATATAATCTTGATCAGGATGCTTACGACCACCCTTTGGCGGTACGTTAACCATTGTTCCCTCCAAGAGTTTCAGTAAACCCTGCTGTACACCCTCACCGCTTACATCACGAGTGATGCTTGGATTATCACTCTTACGCGCAATCTTGTCAATCTCATCGATGAAGACAATACCACGCTCAGCTGCTGCAACGTCATAATTAGCAACCTGCAAGAGACGTGAGAGAATACTCTCCACATCCTCTCCTACGTATCCAGCTTCTGTGAATACGGTTGCATCAACAATCGTGAAAGGCACATCAAGGAGCTTAGCTATAGTGCGAGCAAGCAATGTCTTACCCGTACCTGTAGAGCCAACCATGATGATATTGCTCTTCTCAATCTCTACACCATCATCATCCTTTGGCTGTTGTAAACGCTTATAATGGTTATAAACAGCCACAGCAAGATAGCGTTTCGCCTCATCCTGACCAATGATATATTCGTCAAGATACTGCTTGATTTCCTTTGGTTTAGGAACCTTCTTGAGTTTGAAAGCCTCACCATCGCCATTCTGTTCCTGTGCCAATGCACCAGTTTGCATGACGATATTATAAGCCTGCTGTGCACATTCCTCACAGATATAGCCGTTCAAGCCTGTGATAAGGAGTTTTACTTCCTTCTCACCCCGACCACAAAAACTACATTTCTTTTGGGGCATTATTATCCTTTACTTTACTTCTTCTGAAGCGTTACTTACTGGTTTTCTCATCAAAACCTCA
The DNA here is from genome assembly GCF_000517825.1 of Prevotella sp. ICM33. Classification (NCBI taxonomy): domain Bacteria; kingdom Pseudomonadati; phylum Bacteroidota; class Bacteroidia; order Bacteroidales; family Prevotellaceae; genus Prevotella; species Prevotella sp. ICM33. Next base: position 13,641 of record NZ_JACD01000073.1, on the reverse strand, counting down.
TCAATCATACCGTACTCCTTAGCCTCTTCTGAAGTCATCCAGTAGTTACGGTCACTATCATTCCAAACCTTATCGAATGGTTGATGAGAATGTTCGCTAATGATATTATAGAGTTCTTTCTTGAACTTCTGAATCTCGCGTGCCTCAATCTCAATGTCAGATGCCTGACCTTGTACACCACCCAATGGCTGGTGAATCATCACACGACTATGTTTCAAGGCAGAACGCTTGCCCTCTTTACCCGCAACGAGCAATACGGCAGCCATAGATGCAGCCATACCTGTACAGAGTGTAGCAACATCACTGGAGATAAATTGCATGGTATCATAGATACCTAAGCCCGCAGTAACGCTTCCACCAGGAGAGTTAATATAAATAGATATATCCTTACCTGGGTCAACAGAGTCCAAGTAAAGCAGCTGTGCCTGAATTGTATTGGCAGAATAGTCATCTACCTGAGTCCCGAGGAAGATGATTCTCTCCATCATCAGACGTGAGAAGACATCCATCTGAGTCACATTCAACTGACGCTCCTCAAGGATATATGGGTTAAGATACTGCGCCTGTGCTCTCATCACGTCATCAAGCACCATACCATTCATCCCAAGATGCCCTGTAGCATACCTTCTAAAATCGTTCATTATTTTCCTTTCTTATAATTTATATATGACAAAAAATAGAGGTTATCGACCTCCCTTATCATTGTCATCTATACAAACACCATGCCACTCAGTGCGACACTTGCCTGCATATCTAAAGCAAAGATAAGCAAAAAAATCGATAACCTCTATATATAAAGGAAGATTTTTCTAAAAATATTACTCGCTTACAAGTTTGTTGAATTCCTCAAGACTTACTGTCTTAACGTTCAATTTAACAACCTCCTTGATAGCCTCAGCAAGCTTACGATCGAGAGCTGCCTCAACGAATGAATCTACATTCTCACGCTTCTTCAGCATCTCATCAGCATAACCATTCAAGTAATCCTCTGGTACGTTGGTCATACCATACTGAGCAAACTGTGCACGTGCCATCTGGCGAGCGCTCTCACGAACATCATTGTCATCAACTTTGATGTTGTGATCCTTAGCCAACTGCTCCTTAATCAAGTGCCATGTCAACTCCTTGATGCTCTGTGCATAGTTCTTCTCTACGAACTCCTCACCCTTATCCTGATTGTTTGCCAACATGATGCGCTTTAAGATAGTGTCTGGGTAAGTCAAATCGCCTACCTTCTTCTCGCAGTAAGCGCGGAGATCCTGAATGAACTTGTAGTTAGAATCGCCCTTCAACTGCTCTGTCAAACCGTCAGCGATAGCCTTACGGAAAGCTGCCTCATCCTTGATATCAGCATCCTCACCATAAACACTCTTCCAAAGCTCAGCGTTGTTCTCAGCCTTAACGAAACGTGAAATCTCTGTAATCTGATAAGAGAAGTTACCCTTGTGCTCAGCAACCTCCTCCTTCTTAATCTTCAAGAGTGAAGAAACCTCGATATCATTATCAGGATAAGCTGCTGTTGGGTTAAAGGTAATGATATCACCAAGCTTAGCACCATCGAAAAGTTTCTTCTGATCCTCAACCTTGATGTACTGTGGCATCAATGATGCTCCCTCAACGGTGATACCACCCTCGAGTGTATTTCCATTCTCATCCAACTCACGGAGGTCACCCTTCAACAAGTCACGCTGCTCTGGATCGAACACCTCAGCCTGCTCATAGTGACCAGAACGGCTCTGGAACATCTCAACCTGCTGATCGATCAACTTATCATCAACAGCAATCTCGTAGTAGTCAATCTTGTTCTTGCCATTCAGTTCAATCTTGAACTCTGGAGCAACAGCAATATCAAACTTGAACTCGTAAGGAGCTGGTTTCTCCAAGTCTACTGCCTCTTGAGACTCAGAACCCATTGGCTGACCCAACATCTGAATCTTGTTATCAGCGATATATTTCTGGAGGCTCTCACCAAGAATCTTATTAATAGCATCCATCTTTACCTGTGGACCATACTGACGCTTAATCAGACCTACAGGCACCTGACCCTGACGGAAACCAGGAACGTTGGCACGCTTGCGATAATCCTTGAGAGTTTTCTCTACCTCATCCTTGTAATCAGCTTCCTCAACAGTGATGGTCATCAAGCCATTCACTTTGTCGGGATTCTCAAACGAAATTTTCATCTTTGATGTTATATATTTATGTTTATTATTATTTATCAAAACTATAAGTTCACAAGAGGGCGCAATTACCCCTTATAGACTTTGAAGTGCAAAGATACTTAAAAAATCGCATAACCTTATAATATATAAGTGGAAATTTGTTTTTTTAACCAAGATAATTGGCTACGGAAGGCTATAATTGGGTTTATTTTTCAATCAACAAAGCTGCTTACAGCCAACTCTTTTATAGTGTTTTACCGTAAGCAGCTTTTTATTTTGCACTTACCCTTTATATCTGAAAAACTCCTTTCTCGAATTATTTTCATGAAAATAAATATTTATGGTCGTGAAGAAAAATATTTCTTTTCATGAAAAAAAATATTTTTCTTCATGAAAATAATTCGCAACTTACTTACTCTTGCATAAACAAAGGCGCAAAGAAGACTTTATCTTTGCGCCTTTCTGACGGCTAATATAGCCTATCTAAAAGAGAGGATATATTCCTCTTATAAACCATTCGCCTCTTCCTGCGCACGTTTACGCTGATCGAGCAACTGAAAGTCTTTCTTCTGAAGAACGAAGTCTGTACCGAGGTATTTCTCCTTCACAATCTTATTGGCTGCCAACTCTTCTGGAGTACCCTTGAAGAGGATACGTCCCTCAAAAAGAAGATAGGCGCGATCGGTAATATTCAACGTCTCATGTACATTGTGATCGGTAATAAGAATACCAATATTACGGAACTTCAAACGCCAAACAATGTGCTGAATATCTTCAACGGCAATAGGGTCGACACCTGCAAAAGGCTCATCAAGCATGATAAACTTTGGGTCAATAGCCAAACAACGAGCAATCTCACAACGACGACGCTCACCACCAGAAAGTCGGTCTCCAAGATTCTTACGTACCTTCTCCAATCGGAATTCGCGAATCAGACTCTCCATCTTATCAATGCGCTCCTGCTTTGACAGCTTTGTCATCTCCAAGACACTCATAATATTATCTTCCACACTCATCTTACGGAAGACACTCGCCTCCTGTGGAAGATAGCCAATACCTGCACGAGCACGCTTATAAACAGGGAAGTTGGTAATTTCCTGATCGTCAATATATACATGTCCCTCATTAGGAACCACCAATCCCGTCGTCATATAAAACGATGTGGTCTTTCCCGCACCATTTGGTCCGAGCAGTCCCACAATCTCACCCTGCTTCACATTGATGCTCACACCATTGGCAACAGTACGCTTTCCGTATCGCTTCACCAGTTTATCTGTACGAAGAATACTTCCCTCGCCTTCTGGGCGCACAACAATATTATCTGATTCTGACATAGTTTTCTCTTTTAAGCTATCGCTGCAAAATTACGAAATAAAAAGCAGATAGCAATCATAAAGACGTGAAAAGAAACAAAAGAACAATACAGATAAATGTATAGCTACGTGTGTACGCTTCTATTAAAAGACATTCTCACGAAGGTTCTCTGCCCTGTTTACTTGGTGGCTATTCCCTATTCTTCGCCAGAAGTATATCTTAACAGATCCTGCTCGAATACCGTCGTCCACACTTCATTGCTAAGTGCTGCCGATATTGAATTAAGGGCTTGACACTGCTCTCGCGAGATAGTCCTGCGTTCGTGATGATATGCCCATGGAGCCAACATAAGGAGTCGCCCTTCACAACAAGCATCAAAGTACTTCCCAGGCGGTTTATAGAGAGGCGGGAAACCGTTTTCCAGCAAGACTATAAGCGGGAGTTTCTCCTCCAATGCAGCACGTGCTATTTCTTTTTCTCCAGCCGATATACAGGGACTAACAAGTACTCCTCCCTCTCGTCCTCGTGCAAAGAAGTATTCCTTTTGCAAGGCTATAAGGCGCAGATTCTCTGGTGTCTTATTATTATGACAACGCACCTGCAGTCTTATTGGGTGCTCCAGTAACCACTGATTTCCTATAGCAGAGAAAGTTCTTTCACCCACCTTCAAACTATTCACGACACGAAAAAGTTGCGGATTATCCCGCTTCATCGCCAGCCGTCGTGGGTTATCAGCAATATATCTGAACATATTCTCCAGCTGTCCCTTCCCCCTTAGCACGCTGTCATGATAGCCCGGCGCAAAGAGCATGCCATGCTCTGGGTGCTTACAGCCTCGCTGTTTCTCCCCTTCTCCGCTGCCAGCCAGACTCTGCCTTCCTATTCTGTCCTCCTGTCCCTGCTTCTGAGGCATTGCCTCAGAACTCCCCAACACCAACCGCCGATACGCCCGATTACAGCCTACCTTGAACCCATTAATAACCTTCCCCAGGTGTACAGCCATCTCATGCGTCACAAAGAGGATGCCGTGTATATGATCCGGCATAACCTGAAAGGCAAGCACACTCACCTCTGGATAATGCTTAGGAATCTCTCTCCAACAACGCTCAACCTCACTCCCCAGCTCTGTTGGCTCAACATAGGCGGATGCTACAGCTGCTGTCCTTCGCATAAGCCTCCCCAACAATGGCTGCCTTCCTTCCGTACAGAGCGTTATCATATAGATACACCGCCCTTGATAGTCATGCCCTTTAAGCCTCCGTAGCAGCGACGCCACACGCTCACGACGCCAACCTACCCCTTCCACATATATTGCAGGATTACTTTTCATAGCTTTCAACTCATAGTTTGTCACGCACAAAGATACAAATATAATCCTAAAAGAACTATACAACAGTGGCAAAGATACTATTTACAAAAAGCGAAAGTAGCCTTCATGACTATTAAATAATGTCTTTCTTTTCTCTTTCTGTGATATTTTGGTTAAATTTGCATTTTGAACATCAAATAGAAAGAACATGCTTTTATTCAAATGGCTGACAACATTCGGTAATTATCTTATATTGATGGGACGCTCATTCAGTCGTCCTGAACGAATGAGAATGTTCCTAAAGCGATATGTTAAAGAGATGTCCCAGTTGGGTGTTGACTCAATCGGTATCGTATTACTCATCTCTTTCTTTATTGGAGCAGTTATATGTATACAGATTAAACTTAACGTGCAGAGCCCTTGGATGCCACATTGGGTGTCGGGTTATGTGACGAGAGAAATTATGCTTTTGGAGTTCTCCAGCAGTATCATGTGTCTGATTCTATCAGGTAAGGTTGGGTCAAACATTGCTTCAGAGTTAGGAACCATGCGTGTGACACAGCAGATAGATGCCTTAGAGATTATGGGTATCAACTCTGCCAGCTACCTCATCTTACCAAAGATTATGGGACTCATCACAATCATGCCATTCCTTGTTATCTTCTCTGCAGCAACAGGTATCATTGGAGCATATGCCACAGCCTACCTTGCACATATCATCACACCAGTAGATTTGACTGCTGGCTTGCAACATGATTTCAATCCGTGGTTTATGTGGATGAGTATCATCAAGGGATTCTTCTTTGCCTTTATCATTTCAAGTGTATCGTCTTATATGGGCTACACGGTGAAGGGTGGAAGTGTTGAAGTCGGTAAAGCATCTACAGATGCTGTAGTCTGCTCAAGCGTACTGATTCTCTTCAGTGACGTTTTCCTCACACAGATGTTGAGTTAAACCTCCCCCAACCCCTCCAAAGGAGGGGAGATTAGAGAGAATAAATCAACTCCTGAAAGTTAATACTAACTAATTAATAAGCCCATCTTCCCCCACAAGTAAGCAGATTGGGCTCCCCTCCCTTCGGAGGGGTCGGGGGAGGCTCTATGATTGAAGTAAAACATCTATTCAAATCATTCGGCGACAAGGAAGTGCTGAAGGATATAAACATCGTTTTTGAAGACGGAAAAACAAACCTCATCATCGGACAGAGTGGTGCTGGTAAGACCGTTCTCATGCGTTCGCTCACCGGACTGCTTGACCCAACCAAGGGTGAAGTACTTTATGACGGACGTAACTTTGTCAACATGACAAAGAAAGACCAGATTCTCATGCGTCGTGAGATGGGTATGATTTTCCAAGGTGCTGCACTCTTTGACTCGCTCACTGTACTGGAGAATGTTCGTTTCCCATTGGACATGTTTTCGGACATGACTGCTCAGGAACGTGACAAAAGAGCTATGGAATGTCTTGATCGTGTGAACCTAACAGGAGCTGAACAGAAGTTTCCTGGTGAGATTTCGGGTGGTATGCAAAAGCGTGTAGCTATTGCTCGCGCCATCGTTATGAACCCGAAGTATCTTTTCTGCGATGAGCCAAATTCTGGTCTTGACCCTAAGACATCACTGGTCATAGACGAACTTTTGACGAGTATCACGCGAGAGTTCAACATGACTACCATCATCAACACTCATGATATGAACTCCGTCTTGGGTATTGGTGAGAATATCGTTTTCATTGCAGATGGTAGAAAAGAATGGCAAGGCGACAAAGATACTGTCATCACATCACAGAACCAGAAACTTAACGACCTCGTCTTTGCTTCTGACCTCTTTAAGAAGGTGAAGGATATTGAGAATAAGGGTACGCTGTAAATAGCTACCTCTCACTATAAGTTGTGCGAAAAAGCCGATAATAGGATTTCCCCAACACTACCTTACTTAATAGAAAAGTCCTCCCGCTTATTGGTTTTATCCTTTTTTAAGACAAAACTAATAAGCGGGAGGACTTTTTTCAAGTGCATATTGTAATGTTATCAGTACTTAGCACCATTGGTGCTAAGCATCAGCACCACACGTGCGGAGCACCAACACGACAGTTGAAGAGGGTAAATAGAGAGATAATGGGTAACGATGTCTTATCTCATCATCCACACTCCGTGCTTCTTTAGCATTGGTACAACAACCTGCTCCGTTGTCTTGTCGCCATAATGAAACAACAGAAAGGCACTGGCTGTACTATCCTTTTCAGAGAAAACAGATGAAGCCAATGACACAGAATCAATCCCTTCATGCTCTTTCTTCTGCTGCTCGATAAACTGACGGAGGTTTGTTAAGAGTTGCTTTCGATAACTATCAGGCAACTTCTCAGAACGATTCTCACCTCCTAAAAAAGCTTCATACTGACCTTTCAACAGTTGTTCGTAGTAGAGTTTGGCTGCACGACCAGCCAACTCTCCTTGATCTACCTCTTTTTTCTTACTGCAAGCCATCAATAAAAATGGCAAAGCAAAAAGAAAAGGAAACATTATTCTCTTCATAGGCAACACCTCCTACGACTACTTCTGACGAATGAATATATTAATTGGACAGCCATGTAGGTTCCAGTTCTCACGTATCTTGTTCTCCAAGAAACGACGATACTGCTCCTTAACATACTGTGGCAGGTTCGCATAGAACACGAAAGAAGGAATCTGTGTGTTTGGAAGTTGTGAGCAATACTTAATCTTGATATACTTACCCTTCACTGACTGTGGTGGCGTTGCCTCAATAATAGGAAGCATCACCTCATTCAACTTCGTTGTACCAATATGCATTGTGCGGTTCTGATATACCTCTTTCGCTGTTTCCAAAACCTTAAAAATACGCTGCTTTGTTAGTGCTGAAGCAAAGATGATTGGGAAGTCTACGAACGGAGCCATACGCTTACGAATAGCATTCTCGAAGGTATCAATAACCTTTTGGTTCTTATCTTCAGCCAAATCCCATTTATTCACAACGACAACAAGACTCTTATTATTACGCTGTATGAGCTGGAAGATATTCATATCCTGCGCCTCGATACCACGTGTTGCATCCAACATCAGAATACAAACATCAGAGTTCTCAATGCTTCGGATAGAACGCATAACGCTATAGAACTCCAAGTCTTCACTCACCTTGTTCTTACGACGGATACCGGCAGTATCAACAAGATAGAAATCAAAACCAAACTTCGTATAGCGAGTATAGATACTATCGCGCGTTGTACCAGCAATTTCGGTCACAATATTACGATCCTCACCAATGAAGGCATTGATGATACTTGACTTACCAGCATTAGGACGACCTACGACAGCAAAACGAGGGATATCCTGATCTACTGCTTCCTCTGGTACATCCTTTAAGTTCTCAAGCAGAATATCAAGCAAGTCACCTGTTCCACCACCAGTAGCAGCACTAATACAGATAGGCTCTCCCAAACCGAGTTTATAGAACTCTGCTGCCTGATAATACTCACCGCTGTTGTCAACCTTATTCGCAACAAGGAGTACAGGGAGCTTAGTGCGACGAAGTATCAATGCTACATCCTCATCCCAGTCGGTGATACCCGTTTCAGTATCAACAACAAAGAGGACGAGATCAGCTTCTTCCGTTGCTACAAGCACCTGCTTGCGAATTGCATCTTCAAAAATATCGTCTGATTTAACAACCCATCCACCAGTGTCAACAATAGAAAATTCGCGTCCGTTCCACTGACACTTACCATACTGACGGTCACGTGTTGTACCAGCAGTATCGCTCACAATCGCATGACGTGTCTGAGTTAATCGATTGAAAAGTGTGGACTTACCTACGTTTGGGCGTCCCACAATAGCTACTAAATTTGCCATTAATATTGGTCTTTTCCCTCCTCATAATTCAGTGCTAACACTGTTGAAAGATTATGAAAAGGCGCCGGATGTGGTCAGGCATCCGATGAATATTTGCCGAGGATGACCATTCCCCAGCCCTCGCATTGTGCGAGAGTGTGCCCTACTAAGCAGTCAGGGCGATTTATTTTCTTATTATCAAGGAAGCTATTAGCTTTGTATTAGCGCAATGAGCCTTATTAGCCTTATCAGCCCAATAAGGCTAATAGAATCTCTCCCCAGCCTATCCCGTTAGGCTCTCCCCTCCCTTCGGAGGGCTTGGGGGAGGCTTCCCTTACTCTGGACTATAGCCAAAGTGTTTCAGTTCTTTCTGTGAGTTGCGCCAGTCCTTATCCACTTTCACGAAAGTTTCAAGGAATATCTTCTTATCGAAGAAACGTTCCAAGCTCTTACGTGCTTCGGTAGACACCTTCTTAAGTGCCATACCCTGATGGCCAATAATAATTCCTTTCTGGCTGCTACGTTCCACATAAATGATAGCACTGATGTGAATCTGGCGGTCATCTTCCTTGAAACGTTCAATAACAACCTCAACAGAATAAGGGATTTCCTTATCATAATAGCGCAGAATCTTCTCACGAATAATCTCTGATACGAAGAACTTAGCTGGCTTATCTGTCAACTGGTCTTTATCAAAGAATGCCGGACTCTCTGGTAACAGTTCGTGAACACGCTTCAAAAGAATATCTACGCCAAACTTATTCTTAGCAGAAATAGGGAGTATCTCTGCATTAGGCAACAATCCATGCCACTTTGTTACGAGCTTACCAAGTGTCTTCTGATCGCTCTCATCTATCTTATTAATAAGAAGGATGACAGGAATTGACATCTTAGAAACCTTCTCCAAGAAGTCCATATTCTTCTCTGGATCTTCAACAACGTCTGTTACATAAAGTAAGATATCGGCATCTGCCAAAGCTGACTCAGAGAACTGGAGCATCATCTCCTGCATCTTATAGTTTGGTTTCAGCACACCTGGTGTGTCTGAAAATACTATCTGGGTGTCCTCTGTGTTGACAATTCCCATAATACGATGGCGCGTTGTCTGTGCCTTAAACGTGGCAATACTGAGCTTCTCACCGACGAGTTGATTCATCAGCGTACTCTTTCCGACATTCGGATTACCAACGATATTTACAAATCCAGCTTTATGCATATAATCTATTCACCCACTATTTCCTTCCACAGGAAGGAATGTTTGAAAAGTTCTGTTATAATTATAAGAGGAGAAAGGGGAGGTAGAAAAGTCCTACCATGCCACTCTCCTAATCCCTTTAACGAAAAAACGCACCTATCTTATAAGAAAAGAAAGATGCGCTTTTTATATGATAACTTAAAGTCTTTATTTCTTAACCGCAGCAGCGTCACCGTCATAAGCCCACTTAAAGTAAGATGCGCCATTAACGAAACCTGCACCAAAGCCGGTGAAAATGATATTATCACCCTTCTTCAGCTGTGACTCAAAATCCCAAAGAACAAGTGGCATACAAGCAGCACTGGTATTACCATAACGCTGAATGTTAACCAATACCTTCTCCATTGGAACTCCAATGCGTTTTGCAACAGCCTCGATGATACGAAGATTTGCCTGATGACAAACTACGTAATCAACATCATCTTGAGTCAAGCCATTGCGCTCCAAAAGTGTAGCACAGTCGTCACCCATCGCTGTAACAGCATAACGGAAGACGGTGCGTCCCTCTTGGTAAGTGTAATGCAAACGATGATCAATTGTAAAGCTTGAAGAAGGACATACAGAACCACCTGCCTTGATATGGAGGAATGGAAGTCCCTTACCGTCTGTGCGATGATAAGAATCAATCATACCAACGCCTTCCTCGGTTGTACTCTCTAACATCACAGCACCTGCACCATCACCGAAAAGTGGACAAGTTGCGCGATCACGATAATCAGTAATAGCTGACATCTTATCAGCACCGATAACAATGATACGCTTGTGACGACCACTTTGGATCATATTGCAGGCAACATCGAGTGCATACATGAAGCCACAACATGCAGCAGCTAAGTCAAATGCGAAGGCATTCTTCAATCCTAACTTTCCTAATACGATAGAAGCTGTTGAAGGATGCGGATAGTCAGGAGTCGATGTAGCAACAACAACAGCATCAATACTGTCTGGATCAGCACCTGTCTTTGTCATCAGGAGCTTTGCTGCCTTGCGGGCCATATAGGATGTACCGAGTCCCTCTTCGGTGAGGATTCGGCGTTCCTTGATACCTGTACGAGTGGTAATCCACTCATCGTTAGTATCAACCATGCGAGACAATTCCTCATTGTTGAGGACATAGTCTGGCACGTAACCTGCGACACCTGTTATAATCGCATTAATCTTACTCATGCTTACTCAGCTGTTTCCTTTACGACAGCAACCTTACCACGATAGTTACCACAAGTTGGGCAAACTGTGTGATAAACATAATAAGAACCACAGTTAGGGCATAAAGCCAATGTAGGAGCTACTGCCTTATCATGAGTTCTTCTCTTGAGTGTACGAGTCTTTGACTGTCTTCTTTTTGGATGTGCCATAATTCTTTAAACGTTTAATATTTTATTTTTTCAATTTTAATAGAGCTTCCCAGCGCGGATCCATCGCCTGCTCGTCTTCCTCACCGCTTCGGGCGGCAGAATACTCCTCAAGAGCTCGTACCATAGCAGGGTTGCATTTTCCAGGTGCATGCACATGCTTGATAGGGATTGCGAGAGCTATGAATTCGTAGAGGTACCATGCAACATCGAGTATTCCTTCGTCCTCGGCCACCGTCACAAGGTCGTCCTCTTCTGAGTTTTCTTTTCCTAACTTAACTTCGAGACGTTGTGTTGTCTCTATTGGCTGCTCTACTGGGTCGAGACATATATCACACGGTACCATTACCGTACCTGCCTCATGGAAATCAAGGGTAAAGAAATCATCTCCTGTGCGCACAATATCAAGAGATACATGCACACATCCTTGACTCACTTCAGGAGCGTCAACTGCCTTAAAGTAAGCGTCATCCAGGTCGAACTCAAGGTGATTTACACCTTCTTCCAGACCCTTCAAATCTATTTTAAGGGTTTCTAAGTCCATAATTGGGTTGCAAAGTTACGAATATTTTTCTGATTATAAGCAAATTATAAGTAAAAAAAGTGAGGACACCCCTTGTTAGATGATTTATGCTCTATTTCTTCTACATAATATGAAATGGGGTCTTGCATTGCACTATCATTAGAAAATTAAGGCATTTTCTTAATATATCGAGTATATAAACAACTTTGTATTCTCAACTCATCTAATGCTCTATTAGTAATAAAATTAGAAATATGTAATTGTAAAAGTCTAATTATTTGCACGTAAATAAATATTTTTTTTCATGAAGGGAAATATTTATTTTCATGAAGAAAAATAATTATTCTCATGAAAAGAAATCCATCATATTGACCTTCACGCTTTGCGAAGTTCTATGCGAAAAGTTGTCCCCTTCCCTACTTCCGAGCTTTTCACATATATCTTACCATGATGATATTCCTCAACAATACGTTTAGCAAGACTCAAACCTAATCCCCAGCCTCGCTCCTTAGTAGTAAAACCTGGACGAAATACATTTCTTATGTCTTTCTTTTTAATGCCCTTTCCTGTATCGCTGACCTCAACAATAGCACGCTTGTCTGTTTCTTCTATACGAAGTGTAATACTACCTATCTTTCCTCCCATCGCATCAACAGCATTCTTACAGAGGTTCTCAATCACCCACTCAAAGAGTGAGGCATTCATATTAATGATTATATCATCTGTTGGCAACTCCGTCTTCATCTCTATCTTCTTAGATGTACGACGGTCCATATAATCGACAACATGATTGAGAACATCATTAAGACTGGATGGGACTGGCTCTGGAACGGAACCAATCTTTGAGAAGCGATCAGCAATAAGCTGTAAACGTTTCACATCTTTATCCATTTCTGGTAAAAGTTCATCGTCGGGATATGTTTCCTTCAAAATTGTTGTCCATGCCATAAGCGAGGAGATAGGAGTACCTAACTGGTGTGCCGTTTCCTTACTTAATCCAACCCATACTTTGTTTTGTTCTGCACGCTTTGATGTCAATAAGGCAAAAATAGCTACAATAACAAATAGCATAACAACACCTAATTGTACATAGGGATAAAGCGCAATACGCTTTAACATCAATGAATCATCATAGCATACATCTATATAATCATTATGATTCTTACTCAAAGAGATACGAATAACCTGACCTGAGGCTTTCAGCTGTTGACCCAAAGAAGTAACGTAATTAACACTATCCTTTGCATTACGCGCTTTAATAATGATGTTACGGTATTCTGTTACAACCCCGTCATTATCTAAAACAACAACAGGTATAGTGTGATTCTCATCTAACACCTTCAAAACAAGACTAAGATCGGTGTTCTCATCCGCAGCACTAAGCGATTTCATTGCTTCCGCCCAAACTTGCATCTTACTCCTTTCCTGCTCTGACAAATCATGAGTCAAAGAGCGAGAAACAAGCAAAGAAGCCACAGCAATAAGAATTGCTGCAACCACCAGAAATATCTTTACCTGACGAATTCTATCAGTCCACTGCATATAAAGATATAACGAAACTATAAAAAAAATATTGTAAAGTATCAGCCTATATTACTTAATTAGCCTAATAGCCCTATTAGTCCCTAATTGCATTATTTGCCCTATTAGCCTTATTTGCCTAATAAGCTCCATTAGCCCTATTAAATCAAAACAGCCTTATTAGTCTTTTGAGTCCCCTATTAGCCTAATAAGCCTTATTAGCCCAATATAATATTGCCGCTTCCTTCCTCTCAACACTTCATCATCACCCAACACTCACCCCCTAACAACAAAAAAGAGCCTTAAAGATTTCTCTTCAAGGCTCTCGTAAAAGGAGGCGGCCACCTACTCTCCCGCATT